>NZ_RZSF01000296.1:0-8501 GCF_004023325.1 Mesorhizobium sp. M1A.F.Ca.ET.072.01.1.1
GGCGAGGTTATCAACCATGGCGCGCTCGCCGCCGGCAGCGGCGAACTGCTGCGCGTCCTGGCCGGCGTCATTGCCGGAGCTGACCAAGGGTGAGTCGGCCCACGGTTTCAAAATCGGCGGCTTTGGTCTAAACGTTTCACAAAATTCATGAATCTGCGAAGGATCGGCATGGCCGTGGAAGACGGAAAGAAACAGCTTTTGCACCTGGTGTTCGGCGGCGAGCTGAAAAAGCTGGGTGGAACCGAGTTCCGTGATCTGGATGCGCTCGACATCGTCGGCATCTACCCCGACTATCAATCGGCGCACGCCGCGTGGAAGGCGAAGGCGCAGGCCAGCGTCGACAATGCCCATATGCGCTATTTCGTCGTTCACCTGCACCGGTTGCTCGACCCGGAAACAAAGGCAGCCGGTTGACTTCGATGGAGCATGAAGCGGTGAAAGGAGCGACGGGGCGCGCCGCCGGGCGGGGCGGGACTCGCACGCTGTGGCGCCGCATCCGAGAGCCGCTCGCCCAGTCGCGATTCGTCAAGAATTTTATCGCCAGCCTGTTCGCCTGGTTCGTGCGGCTGATTCGCATCACCAGCCCGCTGGTGAAAGGGTCGACGCAGGTCGCCGGCGGCGCCTATGCGCATCTCGAACCGGGCATCATCGCGCTGTGGCATGGCCAGCATCTCTTGACGCCGGCTTATTATCCCAAGGGCCGGCCGCTGGTCGCCATGGTCTCGCGCAGTGCCGACGCCGAGCTCAACGCGCTGATGCTGAACAGATTCGGCATCGAGGCGGTGCGCGGCTCGGGTGGCCGCGACAGTTCGAGGCATCTCGACAAAGGCGGCGCCAAAGCCTTGATTGCGCTCAAGAAAGCGCTGGTCGCCGGCAAGAATGTCGCGATGATCGCCGACATTCCGCATGGCACGCCGCGCGACGCGGGGCTGGGCATCGTGCTTTTGGCCAGGCTTTCCGGGCGCCCGATCCTGCCTTCGGCGATCGCCACTAGCCGCCGCAAGGTGCTGGAAAAGAGCTGGGACAAGACCACCATCAACCTGCCGTTCGGCCGCTCCGCCGTTGTCGTCGGGCAGCCGGTGTTCGTGCCGTCCAACGCCGACGACGCCGAGATGGAGCGAAAGCGCCAGGAGGTCACCGCCTCGCTCAACGCCGCAACCGCCGAGGCCTACCGCCTCGTGGACGGCGACAAATGAGCGAGCGCTGGGCGCGCGCGGCCCTGACCGCCTACCGTTACGCCGGGGCCGTCGCCTATCCGCTGATCGGACCCTATGTCGCCTGGCGCGCCTCGCGCGGCAAGGAAGACCGCGTTCGCCGCCGCGAGCGCTACGGTGTCGCCGGCCGTCCGCGTCCGGAAGGACCGGTGATCTGGATCCACGCCGCGAGCGTCGGCGAGACGATCGCCGTCGTGCCGCTGGTCGAAAGCATTCTCGATTACGGCGTCAACATCGTGCTGACGACCGGCACCGTGACCTCGGCCAAGGTCGCCGACGAGCGGCTTGGCAGCCGCATCATCCACCAATATGTGCCGCTCGACCTTAAGCCCGCGGTAAGCCGCTTCCTCGATCACTGGCTGCCGGAGCTGGCCATCATAGCCGAATCGGAGATCTGGCCGATGACCATCCTGGAACTCGGCGCGCGCAACGTGCCGCAGGTCCTGGTCAACGGGCGGCTGTCGGACCGTTCCTTCCGGTCGTGGAAGAAGCGCGCCGGCGTCGCCGAGGCGCTGTTCGAGAACCTTGCCCATGTGGTTGCCCAGTCGGATGTCGACGGCGAGCGTTTCCGCGTCCTCGGCGCCAGGCCGGTGACCGTTTCCGGCAATCTCAAGGTGGACACCAACCCGCCGCCGGTCGACGAGCGGGCGCTGGCGATCCTGCAGCGCCAGATCGGCTTACGCCCGACCTGGGCGGCGATCTCGACCCATGACGGGGAGGAGGTCGCCGCGGCGGAAGTCCATGCGACCCTGCACAAGCGCCACCCTGGACTGTTGACCATCGTCGTGCCCCGCCATCCCGACCGCGCGGACGCGCTGGCCGCGCAGATATCCGGCATGGGGCTGAAAGTCGCGCGCCGCAGCAAGGGCGACCGCATCACGTCCGACACCGATATCCTGCTCGGCGACACGATCGGCGAGATGGGACTTTATCTAAGGCTGACCGAGATCGCCTTCGTCGGCCGCTCGCTGACCTCCGAGGGCGGCCAGAACCCGCTGGAGCCGGCGATGCTCGACACGGCGGTGCTGGCCGGCCGCAACGTGCAGAATTTCCGCGAAGCCTATCAGCGCCTGCTCGATCGCGGCGGCGCCAAGCTGGTGCGCGACCGCGACATGCTGGCCGGCGCCGTCAATTTCCTTTTGAGCAACGAGGCGGTGCGCCACGAGATGATGGCGGCGGGCGCGGCGACCGTCGACGAGATGCGCGGCGCGCTTCAGCGCACGCTGAAGTCGCTCGAGCCTTACATCCAGCCGCTGGTCGTCAAGGCGCGCCTGAAAGGCGCCAACGGGCGCTAGCGCATGGCCCAAAAATTCGGATCCGATCTTTGGAAAGGGTCATGCGCCACGGAGGTCGCGCCATGACCAGCGAAGCGCCGCCCTTCTGGTGGGAAAAGCCGGACTGGCGCGTGCTGGCGCTTTCGCCGGTGTCCGCGATGTATGGAATGGTGGCTGGGCGCCGCATGCGGCACGCGCCGCGCGAGAAGGTCGCGGCACCTGTGCTGTGCGTCGGCAACTTCACCGTTGGCGGCAGCGGCAAGACGCCGGTCGCCATCGCGCTGGCGAAACAGGCAAAGCGCATGCAGCTCACGCCCGGCTTCCTGTCGCGCGGCCATGGCGGATCCTTCGCCAAGCCGCATGTCGTCGATGCGCATCACGACGCGGCCAAGCATGTCGGCGACGAGCCGCTGCTGCTTGCCGAACATGCGCCGGTCGCGGTGACGGCCAACCGCGCCGCCGGCGCCAAACTGCTGATGGCAGACCATGGCTGCGACTTCCTGATCATGGATGACGGTTTCCAGTCGGCGCGCATCCATATCGACTACGCGCTGGTCGTGGTCGACGCGCGTTTCGGCATCGGCAATGGCCGAGTCATTCCGGGCGGCCCGCTCCGGGCCAAGATCGTTGATCAGCTGGTCTTCACCGGCGGCTTGCTGAAGATGGGCGAGGGGAGCGCCGCCGATACGGTGGTGCGCCAGGCGGCGCGCGCCGGCCGGCCGATCTTTTTGGCCCATGTCGAGCCGGCGAACCCGGCGCGCTTTGCCGGCGGGCGCTTCCTTGCCTTTGCCGGCATCGGCCATCCGGAAAAATTCTTTGATACGCTGCGCGGCGCCGGCGGCGAGGTCGCGCTGTCGCGCGCTTTTCCCGATCATCATTTCTACGCCGCGGACGAGCTTGCCGATCTGGCGGCCCTTGCCAAGCGCGAGGGGCTTCGGCTTGTCACCACGGCAAAGGATGCCGCGCGGCTTCGCCACGGCGCCGCACCCGCCGGCTTCCTGGAGCAGCTCGACGTGCTTGAGATCGACGCCGTGTTCGAGATCGACCACGTGCCGGAGCGCATCATCAATGAGACGCTGGATGCATGGCGGCAGCGCAAGATGAGACCGTCCTCATCCTAGGAGGTTCTACCCCCGCTTGCGCAGTTCCGGATGCGCCTCGATCTCACGCCGCAGCGACGCTGCCGCGTTCACATATGGCTCCTGCCTGGCGACGCTCCAGTATTTGAGCTCGTCCAGCGGGATGCTCTCGCCGGTCACCGCGCAGCGCACGAACGCGCCGGGGCTCGTCACCTGGAAGTCGCCGTCGAGATAGCGGATGCGCGCTTCCTTGCCGCCGGGGCCTTCAAAACGGTTCATCATGGAATGGCGCATAGGTTCATAGGGGTTCAATCGCCACAAATCGAAGGCAAGGTCAAGCTTGGCGCAATGCTCATGTAGTATGCCGGTTGGCACAATGGTTGTCGGGAAGCGCCATGGACATCACCAACGCCAGCGTGACGTCGCTGCTGAAAGAGGCGCTGGCGCCGCAGCCGGTGCCGTCGCCCAAGGCCGAACCTGCGACCGCGGCGCTGGTCAAGGCGCTCGTCCAGCCGCCGGCGCCGTCCGTCGTGTCCTCCGCACAGGTGGCCGCGCAGGCGCTGAACGGCACGTTGCCGGCCGCTCAACCAACTCAGCGTCTGTCCTCGGCCGAGATCGAGAACGCCTACAGAGCCGTCCTGGAATCCGATGCCGGCACTGATGGCGCCTCGACGAAGTCTCCGGCTGGCAGGTCGGCGGCTGACGCCGATCAGCCTTCGCGGGCGCTGCCCCAGGTTCCACCGCCAGCCGCCGATGGCACCGCAAGGGTCGTGGCGGCGCCCTCTTCGTTCTCGCCGGTGCTTGCGTCCGGAGTGCTGGTAGCGGCCAACGCCAATGCGCCGCCGCGCGGCGGCGTTCGCAGCCCCGGCCATGCCCCGCGATCCGAACCCGGCCAGACGCCGCTGTGGATGATATCGATCGTGACGGCCGTCGTCTCGGCTGCGACCACCTCGATCGTGCTGATGCTGCTTCGCTGATCCGGGCGATCTAGTCCTCGTCCTGCAGGAAGGCTTCGAGCTTCTCCGGCGCCAGGCCCGCCTGTTCGGCGATGCGCCTGGCGAGATCGGCGGCGGCCGCGCGCGGCCGGCCGACCGGGCGGTCGAGCCAGTAGGACACCGGATTGAGCGCGACCCGCTCGTCAACGGGAACAATCCGGCCCGACTTCAACTGGTCTGCCGTCAGCGGCGGCCGCGCCAGCGCGATGCCGAGCCCGTGCGCCGCCGCGTCGAGCACCAGATTGTAGTCCTCGAAACGCCGGTCCTGCGGGCGCGGGCGATAATCGACCTCCTGTGCCGCGAACCAGGCGCGCCAGGCGGACGCGTCGGAATCGTTGATCAGCGGCAATTTGAGCAGCCGGTCCGGGTCGCCTCCGCCAGCTCCGGCGAGGCGATCGGGAAGAGGTGCTCCTCGAAAAGCTGGACCGAGACGCGGCCCGGAATGCGACCGCGCCCGCAGCGCACCGAAAGGTCGATGCCCTCGTCGGCAAGGTCCGCCTGGCGGTTGTCGACGTCGAGCACGATGCGCAGCCGGGTCGGGTTGTTTTCGAGCGCCGCCATGCGCGGCATCAGCCAAAGGCCGCTGACCGAAGGGATCGAAGCCAGCCGCACCACCGCGGTGCCGCGCGGCTCGACCCAGCGATCGGAATTGACCGAGATCAGCGCGAAGGCCTCGGTGGTGCGCAGGTGCAGCCGGTTGCCCTCATTGGTCAGCGTAACGCCGCGCGCGTTGCGCTCGAACACCTTGAGCCCGAGCCAGTCCTCCAGCTTGGCGATCTGACGGCTGATCGCGCCATGGGTGAGGTTGAGCCTTTCGGCCGCTGCGGAAAAGCTTCCGGTCCGCGCCGCCGCGTCGAAGGCGCGCAAAGTCTCGAGCGGCAATAGCTGGTCAGAGCTGTGAGGCATGCTCACAGCTGACCCTCGAATTGCTCGTTTGTCAATCGGCGGGCAATGGCGTTTTCTCTCTCCATGACACTGAAGGACGAGGATTCGGCAATGAGCGCGTATACCGGCACGTTGAATGAGACACAGCGCATGGACACCACGGCCGCGATCGCGGTGGCGCTGACGGTGGTCGGCTGGGCGTCTGCCTTCCCGGCGATCCGCGCTGGCCTTGCCGCCTTCCAGCCGCTGGAGCTCGGGGCGCTGCGCTTCGCCATCGCGGCCGTGCCGGCAGCGATCTTCCTTGCGGTCAAGCGTCCGGCGCTGCCGAGGATCGATGAGCTGTGGCGTTTCGGCTTCGGCGGTGCCATCTTCGTCGCGCTCTACACCGCCATGCTCAATTTCGGCGAGCTCACCGTCTCGGCGGGCGCCGCCGGCTTCATCATCAATGTCAGCCCGATCTTCACGGCCATCATGGCCATGGCGCTGCTCGGCGAGCGCTTTTCCGGCATGGCCTGGTTCGGCACGGTGATCTCGTTTGCCGGCATCGGCATCATCGCGGTGGCGGACGGCCATGGCCTTCATTTCAACACCGGCGCGTTGCTGGTGCTGGGCTCCGCCCTTTGCTCGGCCGTCAACACCATCGTCCAGAAGCCGCTCTTTGCCCGCCATCATCCGCTGACGATCGCCGCTTCCAACATGGTGCTCGGCGCGCTCTGCCTGTCGCCTTTCCTGGCGGAAGCGTTTTCGCAGGCCGCGGTCGCCGACATCGCCGGCCTCGGCGCCGTCATCTATCTGGGCATCGTGCCCAGCCTGATCGCCTACGCCGCCTGGGCCACCGCGCTGTCGCGCCTGCCGGCCGCGCGCGCCTCGAACTTCCTCTATCTGGTCTCGCCGACCTCCGCTCTGATCGGTTTCTTCTGGCTCGGCGAAGTACCGACTCTCCTCGGCATGCTCGGCGGCGCGCTGGCGCTCGGCGGTGTGATCGTGGTGAATTTGAAGCGGTAAGTCAAAGGGTTGAGGCCGGTTCCTGACTCAAGAAAAGCGCCGCCTCGAGCGGACCTTTATCTGGCCGCTACTCGGCCACGAGAACAGGTTGGTGCTGGCGCTGAAGGTCTCCTCTCCCATAGGGAGAGTCAGCGGAGTGAAGCGAGGCTGGGTTAGGGGAATTGGCGCGCTCACCTTCGCCCGAACAATCTTTCAATGTCGGCGAGTTTCAGCTCGATATAGGTCGGCCTGCCATGGTTGCAGGTGCCGGAGCCGGGCGTCGCCTCCATTTGGCGCAGCAGCGCGTTCATCTCCTCGGCCTTGAGCAGGCGGCCCGAGCGCACCGAGCCGTGACAAGCCATGGTCGCGGCTATTCTGTCCAGCCGTTCCTTCAGCGTCTCGACCGTGTCGTTGTCGGCGATCTCGTCGGCGAGGTCACGCACCAGTTGCTGCACATTGGTTTCGCCGAGCATCGACGGCGTCTCGCGCACCGCCACCGCGCCCGGGCCGAAGCGCTCCAGGCCGAGGCCGAATTTGGCGAGCGTCTCGGAATGCATCGCCAGCCGCTCGGCATCCTCTTCCGGGAGGTCGACGATCTCGGGCAAAAGCAGCATCTGCGAAGGCACGGCGCGAGAGTGCAGCGCGTTCTTCAAGGCCTCGTAGACGAGGCGCTCATGTGCGGCATGCTGGTCGACGATGATCAGTGAATCCCGGGTCTGGGCGACGATATAGTTCTCATGCACCTGAGCGCGCGCCGCGCCCAGCACAGTGCCGAGCAGCGCCTCGGCCGGCTCGGCGATGCCCGCCCGCGCGTCGGCGCTTGCCAGCGGCCCGGTGTCGAAGGCAGCCTGATCGTTCTCGGCGAAGCCGCCTCGCGCCGGCCGCGCTTCGCCCATGTCGAGCGGCCGCTGCGGCGAGCGCGCCAAAGTCGAACCATGATCAAAGCTGGAGCCGGAGGCGCGAAAAGCGGCCTCATAGCTGCGGTGGCCATTGGCCGGCCCGGGATTCGAATAGGACGCCGCGCGGGGCCGGAAAGCCGCCATCATGCCGGCCGCGCCGGTGGTCGCGGCCCGGATGCCGGCGCCGGCCATCGCCTCGCGGATGGCGCCGACAATCAACCCGCGCACCAGGCCCGGATCGCGGAAGCGCACATCGGCCTTGGCCGGGTGGACGTTGACGTCGACGGTTGCCGGATCGAGCGAAAGGAACAGCACGGTCACCGCATGCCGGTCGCGCGGCAGCACGTCGGCGAAGGCGCCGCGGATCGCGCCGGCGATCAGCTTGTCGCGCACCGGCCGGCCGTTGACATAGGCATATTGCTGCAGCGCGTTGGCGCGGGTGTAGGAAGGGATCGAGACATGACCGGCAAGATGCACGCCGTCGCGCATGGCATCGATGGCAATGGCATTGTCGGGAAAGTCGGCGCCCATGACTTGCGCGACGCGGGCGAGCCGGCCTTCCGGCGTGTCGCCGGTCGCCGGCAGCTCCAGCGTCGAGCGGTCGGACCCGGCAAGCGTGAAGCGCACGGCGGGGAAGGCGATGGCGATGCGCTTCACCACGTCGCCGGTGGCCGAGCTTTCGGCGCGCTCGCCCTTCATGAATTTGAGCCGTGCCGGCGTGGCGAAGAACAGGTCGCGCACTTCGACGGTGGTGCCGCGATTGGCCGCCGCCGGCTTGACGGCCGACACCCGGCCGCCCTCGATGCTGATCTCGGCCGCGCTGTCGCCGGCGGCCGTGCGCGAGCGGATCGAAAGCCTGGCCACCGAGCCGATCGATGGCAACGCCTCGCCGCGGAATCCGAGCGAGCGGATGTCGTGGATATCGTCCGACAGCTTCGATGTGCAGTGTCGGGCAACTGCCAGCGCCAATTCGCGCTCGGGAATGCCCGAGCCGTCATCGGTGACGCGGATGAGCGAGAGCCCGCCGCCGGCGGTGACGATCTCGACGCGCGACGCGCCGGCGTCGAGCGCATTCTCGACCAACTCCTTCACCACGCTTGCGGGACGCTCGATGACCTCGCCGGCGGCGATCTGGTTGATCATCGTTTCGGAAAGCTGGCGAATGGCTGTC
>NZ_RZSF01000297.1:0-8481 GCF_004023325.1 Mesorhizobium sp. M1A.F.Ca.ET.072.01.1.1
GAATGCGGTGGCGCTGGCCGACGGCTTCGTGCGCGGCGGCGTCGAGGGCGCGCGCACAAAGCTCGATGATTTCTGGCGTGCTGTGGCCTCGAAGGGGCGGTTCAGCCCGGTGCAACGCATGCCGTGGGACGTCGTCTGGGGGAACTGGTCGATCGAGAACACGCCCGGCTATTTCTTCTTCGACACCATGTCGCGGGTCTTCTCGCCTTACGTCGCCAATCCGCTCGGCCTCAACCCGCTGCGCGATGTGGTCAAGAAGGAGATCGACTTCGGCAACGTGCACGCCTGCAAGTCGATGGAGCTCTTCATTTCGGCGACCAATGTCGAGACCGGGCAGCTGCGCGTCTTCTCGGATGGCGAGATCGACCTCGACACGGTGATGGCGTCGGCCTGCCTGCCGCAATTGTTCCGCGCCGTCGAGATCAAGGGCGTGCCCTATTGGGATGGCGGCTATGGCGGCAATCCGGCGCTCTATCCGTTCTTCAAGACTGCGGCGACCGAGGACGTGCTGCTCGTGCAGATCAACCCGGTGGTGCGCGAAGGCACGCCGAAGAGCGCCAACGAGATCCAGAACCGCATCGACGAGATCACCTTCAATGCCGGGCTGCTGCGCGAATTCCGCTCGATCGCCTTCGTCAAGGAACTGATCGCGGCGGGACGCCTGCCGCATGGCGAATACCGCGACATCCGCATGCACCGCATCGATGCCGACGAGGCTTTCAAGGATCTGTCGGCCTCGTCCAAGGTCAACGCCGAATGGGCCTTCCTCGCCTATCTGCGGGACCTTGGCCGCAGTGCGGCCAGCGACTGGCTGGAGGAGAACTACGACGCGGTCGGCAGCCGAGCGACGCTCGACCTCTCGGGCGAGCTCGACGACGGCTTCAGGCCGATGCGCGGCCCGGCGCCGGGCCGGCGGGTCAAGGAATTCCTCGCCGCGCGCATCAAGCCAGAGTCAGCGCGCCGGCGAGCCTAGTTGCCCAACCCTGTCGCACGTTTCAGCAGGCGCTGAAGTTTCCCTTGCGGAACCGGCGATATGCTGGATTCACCCCCGTCGCGCGAGTAGTTTACCTCGACGTAAACGGGAGGTAGCGATGCTGCAGACCAGACAGAACTCTCTCGGGGTCAAGTTTGAGGCGCAGTGCAGGGCCTTCGAGAAGGACCCCTTTCCTGGCCTCGCAGTGCGCAAGGACCGGCTGAAGCGGCTGCTGGCGCTGACCGAAAAGCATGAAGCCGAGATCTGCACGGCGATCGACAGCGATTTCACTGGACGGGCGGCGCAGGAAACGCGGCTTGCGGAACTGTTCGTCGTTCGCGCCGGCATCAAGCACGCCGTCCGGCATCTGCGCGGCTGGATGCGCGAGCGCCGCGTCGCCACCAGCTTGCCGTTCCTGCCGGGCGCAACCGCCTTCTGCCGCAGCCGCTCGGGGTCGTCGGCATCGTCTCGCCCTGGAACTATCCGTTCCAGCTTGCCATCGCGCCGGCGACTGCCGCTCTAGCCGCCGGCAACCGGGTGCTGCTCAAGCCGTCCGAGCTGACGCCGAATTTTTCAGACCTGCTTGCCCGGTTGGTCGAAGAGCATTTTTCCTCCGACGAGATGAGCGTTGTCGTCGGCGATGCCGAAGTCGGCAAGACATTCGTGTCCATGCCTTTCGATCATCTCTTGTTCACCGGCTCCACCGCTGTCGGTCGGCAGGTGGCGCTGGCCGCGGCCGCCAATCTGACGCCGGTGACGCTCGAGCTTGGCGGCAAGTCACCGGCGATCTTCGATGCGTCCTGCGATCTCGACGCTGCGGTCGCAAGCGTCGCCTACGGCAAGCTCTTGAATGCGGGCCAGACCTGCATCGCACCCGACTATCTGATGGTCCCGCAAGGGCAAGGCGCGGCGATCGCCGCAAAACTTGCCGGCGCGATGACGCAGCTCTATCCGCGCCTGGGCGACAATCCCGACTACACGGCGATCATCAGCGAACGGCACCAGCGGCGCCTGAGCGACATGATCGCCGAGGCGCGCGAAAGCGGCGCCGATGTCACCGAGGTCAACCCGGCAAATGAAAGGCTTGGCGTGAGCGACCGCAAGATGGCGCCGGTCCTGGTCAGGAACGCCGGCGAGAGTTTGCGGCTGATGCGCGAGGAAATCTTCGGGCCGGTGCTGCCGATCGTTGAATACGGCGCGGTAGATGAGGCAATCGATCACGTGAACCGCGGCGAGCGTCCGCTCGCCCTCTATTGGTTCGGCAAGAACAGCGCCAATCGCCAAAGGATCATGCGAGAAACCGTTGCCGGCGGCGTGACGATCAACGACAGCATGATGCATCTGGTGCAGGAACGGCAGCCATTCGGCGGCGCAATAATCCATCAAAGTTTCTGACTGTTTTGCGCAACGGCTTTGCGGTAGAAGCGCGCTTCGCCGATCACGGCAAATTGAAGATGGCTCTGCGCGCCCCCATATCGGCCGCGCGCCCGGGGATCGAAACCGTCGACCTCGCCCAAGCCTGCAACGGAAAAAATGACGATGCCGAAAATCAGGTTTCACAAGCTTGCAGCCATTGCTGTGCTCATCGGATTCGCTGCCTGGATGGCAACGGGCGAGTTCTCGTCCGTGGGCAGCGCCGCCGACCACCAGAAGCAGGGAGAAGCAGGCAAAGCCGCGCAGTCCGGCGCCGAAAAGCCGAAGACGGCGGAGGCCGAGCCGAAGGCAGCATTGCGCACCGTCGCGGTGGTGACGCCGCCGCGCAAAACCTTCGCGCGGGCGATACGGATCTCGGGCCTGACCGAAGCCGACAAGCGCGCTGTGCTTGCTGTCCGCGTCGCCGGTGTCATCGATAAGCTCCCGGTCAAGCAGGGCGATCACGTCAAGACCGGCGACCTCGTGCTGATGCTTGCCGCCGAGGAGAAGCTCTCGAATGTCGACAATGCCAGGCAGCTGCTGGCGCAGCGCAAGGCCGAGCTCGACGCAGCCGAACGGCTGGCCAAGACCGGCAATCTGCCCAAGCTGCAGCTCGACACCGCTCGGTCGAACCTGACGGCGGCGCAGTCCATGCTGGAGACGGCGCAGGCCGAACTCGACCGCAACGAAGTGAAGGCGCCTTTCGACGGCGTCATCGACCGCGTGCCCGTCGAGCTCGGCAGCTCGGTGATGCAGGGCGGCGAGGTGGCCACCATCCTCAAGCTCGACCCGGTGATCGCGCGCGGCGAGATCAGCGAGCGCGACCTGCGCTACATCAAGATCGGCGACCAGGCCAATGTGCGCCTTGTCAACGACCAGAAGGTTACCGGCACGGTGCGCTACATCAGCCGTGACGCCTCCTCGCAGACCCGCACCTTCCGTGTCGAGGTGGCCATCCCCAATGCCGACGGCTCCATCCCCGCCGGCATGACGGCCGAGATCACGCTCAGCGCCCAGCCGACCGATGCGGTCATGCTGCCACGCTCGGTGGTGACGCTGGGCGACAAGGGCGACCTCGGCATCCGCGCCGTCGGCAAGGACGACAAGGTGGCGTTCTTCCCGATCGACCTCGTCGACGACACGCCGAAGGGACTGGTGCTCGGCGGCATACCGCAGGACGCGCGCATCATCGTCGCCGGCCAGGAACTGGTGAAGGAAGGCGATCTGGTGAAGCCGGTCGAGGCCGACCAGGCAACCATCAACAAGCTGATCAGCGAAGCCTCCGCCGGCACGCAATAGCGCGGCCGCGCCGGCTCGGCCGGCGCCGCTGGCCAATGTCGCGGCTTCCAGGGAAACAGCAGGCATAAGTCATGGACATCGTCAGACTCGCCATTCACAACGCCCGCCTCACAATATCGGCGCTGATGTTCCTGCTCGTCGCGGGCTGGGTCGCGTATCAGTCGACGCCGAAGGAAGCGGAGCCGGACGTTCCAATTCCGATGATGTATGTCAGCCTGATCTACCAGGGCATTTCGCCGGAGGACTCAGAACGGCTGCTGCTCAGGCCGATGGAAAGCAAGCTCAAGAGCCTGAAGGGGCTCAAGGAGATGCGCTCGGCCGCCTTCCAGGGCGGCGGCTACGTGCTGGTCGAGTTCCAGCCGCAGACCAACCTGGCCACCGCGCTGCAGGACACGCGCAGCAAGGTGCAGGACGCCAAGGCCGACCTGCCGCAGGCGGCGGAGGAGCCGACCGTCACTGAAGTCAACGTATCGGAATTCCCCGTTCTCGTCGTCACGCTTTCCGGCGACGTGCCGGAGCGCGTGCTGACGTCGGCGGCGCGCGAATTGCGTGATCGCATCGAGGAGGTGCCGGGCGTGCTCGAAGGCTCGCTGCAGGGCGCGCGCGACGATCTGGTTGAAGTCGTCATCGATCCCGTGAAGCTCTCCTCCTACGGACTCCAGCTCGATCAGGTCATCCAGGGCGTCGGCGCCTCCAACAGCCTGGTCGCGGCCGGCAATCTCGAAGGCTCCGAGGGCAAGTACGCGGTCAAGGTGCCGTCGCTCATCGAGACGCCCGAGGACGTCGCCAAGCTGCCGGTCGTCGCCACGCCCAATGCCGTGGTGCAGGCCAAGGACGTCGCCACCATCCGCTCCACCTTCAAGGACGCCGAGACGGTGACCCGCCTCGACGGCAAGCCGGCGATCGCCATCGAGGTGAAGAAGCGCATCGGCGCCAACCTGATCGACACGCTGAACCATGTTCGGGAAGTGTCCGACACCTTCATCAAGACGATGCCGGAAGGCATGCACGTCACCTACACGCAGGACAAGTCGGTCTTCGTCAACCAGCTTTTGGGCGACCTGCAGAACCATGTGATGATCGCGGTCATCCTGGTGTTCATCGTCATCCTCTACGCGCTGTCGGGACGCGCCTCGCTGCTCATCGGCCTTGCCATTCCGTCGTCCTTCCTGATCGGCATCCTGCTGCTTGCGATGATGGGCTACACGATCAACATGATCGTGCTGTTCAGCCTCATCCTGGCGGTCGGGATGCTGGTCGACGATGCCATCATCGTCACTGAATTCGCCGAGCGGCGCATGAGCGAGGGCATGCCGAAGGCCGATGCCTTCGCGCTAGCCGCCAAGCGCATGGCCGGCCCGGTCATCGCAGCGACGATGACGCGCATCGCCGCCTTCTCGCCGCTGCTCTTCTGGCCCGGCATCATCGGCGACTTCATGAAGTACATGCCGATCACGCTGATCGTGACGCTGTCGGCCTCGATGCTCTATGCGCTGGTCTTCGCGCCGACGCTCGGCGCCATCTTCGCCAAGGCGCCGGCGCATCACGAGGACAGCGATCGCGACGGCTGGTATATGGCTCTGGTCAAACAGGCGGTGCGTTTCCCGATCACCGTCATCCTGCTCACCGTAGGCCTGCTGGTCGGCGTCGGTTTCGCCTATTCGAAATACGGCGCCGGCGTCGAGTTCTTCCCCAGCGTCGAGCCGGATTACGGCCTGCTCTATGTGCATGCCCGCGGCAACCTTTCGCTGGCCGAAATGGACGCCGCAACCAAGACGGCGGAAAGCCGCCTGCTCGGCTGGCCCGGCGTGAAATCGGTCTATACGCGCGTCGGCAAGACGCAAGGCGGCGGCCAGGACATCCCGGAAGACGTGGTCGGGGTGATCCAGTACGAATTCGTCGACTGGCGCGAGCGCAAATCCGCCAACCAGATCCTCGACGATTTGCGTGGCGTCATGGCCGGCATTCCCGGGGTCGATGTCGAAGTGCGCGTGCCCGAGGCCGGCCCGCCGACCGGCAAGCCGATCCAGATCAGGCTTTCGGCCGCCGACCCGGCTGGGCTCGACGACAAGGCGCGCGCCGTCGCCGCGCGCATCGCCAAGATCCCCAACGTGATCGATGTTTCCGACGGCCTGCCGCCGCCCGGCGTCGACTGGGCGCTTGAGGTCGATCGCGCCAAGGCGGCGCAATACGGCATCAGCCCGACCTCGGTGGGCACGGTGGTGCAGCTGGTGACGAACGGTCTCAAGCTGTCGGAGTACCGGCCGGCCGGCGCCGACGACGCCGTCGACATTCGCCTGCGTCTGCCGGAAGACCGGCGCACGCTCTCGACGCTCGACGAGCTCAGGGTGCAGACCTCGCAAGGCTCGGTGCCGATCTCGAACTTCGTGGTCAGGAAGCCCGAGCCGACAGTCGGCGTCCTCAACCGCATCGATGGCGCGCGCACCGTGGTGGTGCAAGCCAATGTCAGCGCCGGCGCGCAAGTGGCAGCGGTGCAGGCGGAAGTCACCAAGGCCGTGGCCGACATGGATCTCGGCAGCGGCATACGCTGGAAGCTCGCTGGCTCCAACGAGGACAGCGCGGAAGCCAGCGCCTTCCTCAGCAAGGCTTTCGGCGCCGCGATCTTCCTGATCTTCCTGGTGCTGCTCGCGCAGTTCAACAAGTTCACCAGCGTGTGGCTTGTTCTCTCCTGCGTCGTCATGGCGACCATCGGCGTGTTCCTCGGGCTGCTTCTGACAGGGGAGGCCTTCGGCATCGTCATGTCGGGCATCGGCGTCATTGCGCTTGCCGGCGTGGTGGTGAACAACAACATCGTGCTCATCGACACCTATGACCGGCTGCGCGAGGAAGGCTGGGACAAGATGGATGCCGTGCTGCAGACCTGCCGCGAACGCGCCAGGCCCGTGGTGTTGACGGCGGTCTCGGCGATCCTCGGCGTGCTGCCGATCGCCTTCGGCCTCGGTCTCGAAATCTTCCATCACGAGACGACGATCAACGCGCCATCGACGCAATGGTGGATTTCGCTGTCGTCGGCGATCGTCTTCGGCCTGTCCTTCGCCACCTTGCTGACGCTGGTGGTGACGCCCTCGATGCTGATGGTGTTCACCCGCGCCAAGGTGAAGCCCGGCGCCCGGCGTGGCTGGTTCGGCCGCCTGTTCCGCCGCGGCAAGGGCGAGCTCTCGACAGGCGAGCCGGTAGCGGAAGCCAATGCCGAGCCGGCGGTCGCCTTCCCGAAAGCCGCCGAGTAGGGCGACTTCGCAACTCAGGTACATGGAAGCCGCTCGGGAACTACCGGGCGGCTTTTTGCATTGTTCCCTCGAAGTTCAACCAGACGGCGAGGGTTTTCAATGACGATCGGTACAATTCTCGTAATAATCCTGATCCTGATCCTGATCGGCGCCGTGCCGGCATGGCCGCACTCGCGGTCTTGGGGCTATGGGCCTTCGGGGATTGTGGGAGTCATTCTGGTAGTGTTGCTGATCCTGCTTTTGATGGGCAGGATCTGAACCGACGACGATTTGCGGCCGGGCCTTGAAGTCCGGCCGTTTTCATCTTGAGGTTGTTCTTTGCTCAGGCGGCTGACGCGTGGGGCGCGACGGCTATGCCGATGTCTTGCATCGCTTCCGCCGCTGCTCGGTCGAGCGGGGTGTGCGGGATTTCGCCGATGACCTCTTCCAGCCGCGCTGACGCCAGCCGGTGCGGCTCGAAGCGCAGGTAGGACATCGAGACGATCTCGCGCCAAATGGTTACGAACGGGCTGCCGGCGCGCAGCACCCACCAGGGCATGAAGGTGAGTTTCAGCTTGCGGCCGAGCGCCTTTTCGGCGGCGGCCTGGATGTCGAGATCGGTGACGGCGTGGCCGGGGAAATTGATGGCCTCGTAAAAGCCGAGCTTATCGAGATTGCGCGCCAGTGCGACAAAGGCCACCGCGAAGTCGGGCAGATAGGCCCATTCGTGCACGAGTTCGGCCGGGCCGGCGGCGGTGTAGACCCCCTTTTCCATCTTGGCGGCGACGACGAGATCGAACCAGCCGCCGCTGCCGGTGCCGCCGAAGAAGTCGCCGGCCCTAAGCAGAATGGTGCGCACGCGGCCCGCATCGGCTTCGCGACGGAAAAGCTCCTCCATGGCGACGCGGATGCGGCCCTTCTCGGTGGTAGGATGGAAAGGCGTTTCCTCGGTGATCACCTGCGGCATCGGCGAGCCGTAATTATAGACAGTGCCAGGGAAGAGATGCAGCGCGCCGTTCGCCCGACAGGCTGCCATGACGTTCTCGGCCATCGGCAGGCATTTGTCCCAGTCGGTATAGATCGGGTTCAAGCCATTGAAGATGATGTCGACGTCTCGCGTGGCGCGGATCAGCGACTGGCGGTCCAGAGCGTCGCCGGCGACGGCAATAGCACCCTTGAGCTCGGCCGGCACCTTGCCGGTGCGGGTGACGGTGCGGACGTCGAAACCGGCGTCGATGAAGGCCTTGGCAACCACGCGTCCGAGCCGGCCATTGGCGCCCAGAATTGCGATCTTGGTCATTGTTCGTCTCCGTTGTTTGCGTTTGCTCACTTAATCTGACGTCTTCAAAGCCGAATGGAAATTGACTAAGATTGGCACTCTGTTATTCAAAAACGAATGAATGAATTCGACTGGAATCTGATCAAGAGCTTCGTCGCGGTGGCCGAGACCGGCAGCCTTTCGGCCGCCGCGCGCAAGCTCGCATCAAGCCAGCCGACGCTCGGCCGCCACATCGCCGAGCTGGAGCAGGCGCTCGGCGTCACGCTGTTCCGGCGCGGGCGGCCGAAAGG
>NZ_RZSF01000298.1:0-8441 GCF_004023325.1 Mesorhizobium sp. M1A.F.Ca.ET.072.01.1.1
AATGGATGGTCGAGCCGACGCCCTGCTTCCAAAGGGGTTTTGTGAAGGCCTCATGCTCGCCCGGGCGCGGTTCCTTGTCGGCGAGCACATAGAGCAGCAGCCCGAGCGGGCCCATATAGAGCGTCACAAGGATGAACCCCCATTTCATCACTACCGGCTCGGGATTGTTGCGATACTGGTCGAAGCCGACATAGAGCGTCGAGGCCAGGGAGAGCGCGAACCAGACAACAAGAAAATAGTCGATCGGTTGGATGAACATGATCCGGCCTCTCGGATTGTTCGATGAAACGGCTGGTTGTACTCTGCCGGTGAACGCAGCCGGAGCCATTGCGATCCACCGTCCGCGCTGGAACTTGCCGTCACGCCCGTCGTTGGGCCTGCACTGAAATCAGGCTTCCAGAGTGTGCGGGCGCAACGCATCGGTCGTCCTCCGAAGGCCTGGCGGCTTTCTTTTCAGCCGCGCTTTCCGGCGCGCCAACGTCTGCCGCGCGTGCCCTGAGTCATGCCGGAAAATGGCCGGCTGATCCCGGCTACAGGGTGGGTCGCAACGGCATCCGCCCTATATCTTTACATACCAAAGCTGTTGCCTTGCAGCGTCGTGCCGCCTCTCTCGTTTAGGATGCGTCAGCCTGCCGCAAGCGAGCTAAGCTAGATTTCATCTATGGTCGCCCTCAATTCCGCCGCATAATCGATACAAGCGACACGTCGGGAAGCACAGATCAGGGCCAATCTTTAGGTGCACAAGCAGCGGGGAAATTAAGGGGATCGCGTCGAAGTTCATCTTCGCGCTCATCACCCTTGCCCTGCTGCAGATGAGTGCCGCCGGAAGTTCCCATTCGCATGAACTGATTTCGGATTGCGCGAGCGGGACGGTTGCTCACTCGCATTCGAAGCACTTCGATCCTTCGCACGACGTCGCGAAAGATGCCGACGAAAGTTCGGCGGATGACGGTGGGGGTGAGCAGCAACCGGATCACGCCGAGGGTACGGAGCGCCTGGCTCACGGCGGAGTGCTTTGCTGTGCTGGCCTTTGCCTCGGGTACGCGGGCTTCGAAGGTTGCGAGGTGCGCCATCCAAGGCTTCTAGCGGCGAGCCTGATTGTTCCGGCTGCTTATCGCAGCCGTCCCAGCATACCCACGGCAGGCCCCGAGAGGCCCCCCAGAACCTGAGCAGTCTGATCTTCGCCCGGCCGACAGGCCTCGACGTTCAAAAACTGCTGGCTTCTGAACATGACCATTTCTTCGCTCTTTGGCGGCCTATGCGGCTTTCACCCCCTTTGTGCTGCCGTAGGCCTGCTTATGCTTCTTTCATCGCCGCTCTTGGCGCATGAAGGACACGACCACGGCAAACAGCCCGCCATCGCTGCTTCCGCCGCCAAGCCGCGCGTCAGCGTTCAGTCTCCGGCTTATGAACTGGCTGGCATACTCGAGGGTGACAAGCTCTCGATCTTCCTCGACCGTTTCGATACCAACCAGCCCGTTCCGGGTGCGAAAATCTCGGTTATCGTCGGCGGCGACGCCGAGATGGCAGCAAAGGAAGTCGACGCCGGCATTTATGTTCTGCAATCCGAGAAGTTCCTGTCTCAGGGCCCACTGGAGCTGGTCTTTTCAGTAGCACATCCCTCCGGCGATGATCTGCTTATCGGATCGATCGAGCTGCCCCGCAAAAGCCCAGCCCAGGCGGATCAGTCGCGCCCGCAGGGGCGTGGCTTGGAGAGCATGATCCCGGAGAAACTGGCCCTGGGCGATTTCGAAGTCGACCGTCTTCAACTGCTGGCTGGCGGCTTTCTTGGTTTCGGGTTCCTCGCGGGCTTGATGGCGCGAAAAGGACGTCGGGCCGCCCCCACCGCAGGGCTCGTTCTTGTCGTGCTGATGGCGACCGCTGCCTTTGCATTTGGCCATGAAGGCCACGATCATGGTGAAGCCTCGACCCTGCTGCCTGCCGGGGATGCGCCGCAGCGTGCAGCTAACGCCCGAGGAGCCCAACAGGCTCGTCGGGGCATTCGCCCAGCCGTTGGGGGCGGACGCAAAGGTCGTCGTGTCGGCGACGCTGGCTGACGGGCACACCGTCCAGGCACGGTTCGGAGGAAAGTGAAGACCTTAAAGCGCGTCGCCTGAATTCGCTTTTAGCGCGACGCGCTTCAGCTGCCCGAGCGCGAACCCAACCCGCGAAGGATCATTCGCAACAGACGTTCGAGCTTCGGCTTTGACCGCGCCTGCTGGGCCGCCACAAGGGCGGCCAGCGCGTACCTCGCGAGTTCAGCCGCCGGCGAGGCATCTTCAATTTCACCGGCCTTTATGGCCTCTGCCATCAGTTCTGCGACCATCGCCTCGACCCGAGCATACGCCTGTCTGGCATGCGGCATCGAATGGAGCAGCGCGGCAAACGTTTGACCATGGCCATGGCGAGCGTTCTCGGCATAGGCGAGCAGAACAGCTTTGAGGGCGGCAAGCGGGCCGGCCGCCTTTGCCCGGGCCTGTTCCAACGCGGCAAGGTGAGTGCTGACCTCCCGAGCGTGCCAAGCAACCAGGATCTGCTCAACCTCACTGAAGTACTTATAGAGGGTGGCGCGACCTATGCCGGTTTCCTTGGCGATACGGGCCATTGTGAGGTTGTGCAGGCCCTCGGCCGCGGCCAACTCGGCGGTCTTGTTCACGATGGTAGTGGCGACGGCGTCGCGGTGGGCTTCGATCGTGTCGTTCCAGAGCTTAGGCATGGGGGCAGTCATTTCACAGGCGTCAGGCGGTGTCGAGACATATCATCTTGACTCAGAGACATTATGTCTCGATAAATGACAATTACGAACGGTGGACCTGACCAGATGGCGAATAGCAAGCGCACAGCAGCAGGCATGCCCGGTTGGGTGAAAGCGTTCTTGTGGGTGGGTCTCGCCTTGCTCGTGATCGTCGGAATTGCGGCACTCAGCGGTCACGGTCCGTGGCAGCACATGGGCGTGGTGCACTAGCGTGATCTTCAATGCACCACTGCGCAAACTGGTGCTCCTGCTGCATGTTATTTCCAGCGTAGGGTTTCTGGGAGCAGTGGCGACCTTCCTCGCGCTCGCTATCCTCGGGCTCAGCGGTGATGCTGAGGCCCAGCGCTCCGCATATATGGTCATGCCGGCCCTGACCTGGGGGGTTATCGTCCCCTTGGCCGCGACAACCCTTACGGTCGGAGTCGTTCAGTCTCTCGGCACACCGTGGGGGCTGTTTCGCTATTATTGGGTGATCGTGAAGTTGGTGCTGACGGTGATCGCGCTGATTGTCCTGCTGATACAGACCCCCACAATTTCGCAGCTCGCATCCGCTGCGGCGAACGGCACGCTTGCGGCAGCAACGGGTGGCCGGTTCGCTATGGTTCTGCATGCTGCCGGCGGTGCGGTGGTACTCGTCATCGCGACCATACTCTCGATCTTCAAGCCGCGCGGCATGACGCGCTATGGCGTCCGGGCAGTCGAAGTCCAGTCCAGGTGGCTGGCATGAATGCATCGTGCTCTTGGCCGATGCGCACAGCGTAGGCATTAGGATCAACAACGTTGAACGCAGTCGAACATGATCGTCCGATTTTCGGCTGCTTTGCGCCGCATCTTGTCTTGCAGATAGTGTTTTATCTCTGAACGCAAGCGGACACTCCGACTCGCGCGTAATTCGCCTTTTGTCCTCTACCACCATAACGACAATTCCAGCCCACATATTCGCGCTGTCGGCGGCGAAAACGATGCTGGAAGCCGACGATCACGGCTTCCTCACGGTCGATGTGCCGAATTTCTGGGAAAGGCTTGAATTGAGTGGCTACTCGGAACGTTCGTGAGGAACCAGACAAGTAGCTAGGGTCAACCGAGTGCTAGTTTCTTGGCTGTCTCGGCGGGGCGAGATGGCTGCGCAGCGCCATTCTATCTATGTCGTGTTCGCCAATCTCATCGGCCGAACGCACCACCAGCACCTGCTTCAAAATGTGTAAGTCGGTAAGAAACTCGGGCTCGCCCTTCTTGTTGAGAACCGCCGGCATAAGCAGATAGGCTTTTGCTTGCCCGAATGATTTCAGAAAACGTTCGAGATTCACATCGTTATCGGGCTGCATTGTCATCATTCGCGATGAAACTACCATAATGTCCCGTTCGTTGAATTCGCTCTTATCCGGATTGGCGGTGATCATCACCGTATAGTGCGACGACGGCTGCTGCGGCAGGTTGCGGATAACAGAAACTCTGATTAGTTCCTCTTTGTCGGCTTCACCAACGCGCTCACGCCAGCGCTCGAAGATGCTACTCGCGGCGTCGCGATCCTCGAACATCAATGCCATTGCCGGCGGAACCCTCGGATCGAACTGCACATACGCAGTTCCTCTCCAAACGGCCTCGTCCCAAGAATGAATATCAATCACAGATTTGACCCCCATCTTCCGGTGGTCTTTAACCTCGGGAGGCCTTGGAGGCGCTCGGTCTTCCGCTCCAGCGGCGGGCTCCTCCGTGCCCTCGTCGTCTTCATCGTGGGGCAAATCAATCCGCGACAAGCGAGGTCTCTCACCTGCCGGATATGTACGATGGGCTTCCCTTTTCCACCTCGCGATCGATCCAATATGTTCATCCAGAACGCGGTGATAACTATTTGGGCTCACGGCAACCATCGTCGTGCGGTTCATCACTGCCTCGTCGACAATAAGCTGCTCGATGAATTCTTCGGGACGCTTAATGATGAATGCTGCGACGAGGATCTTCGAAGCCACTTTGATCAGCAAGTCTTGAAGGGCGCGCTGGTGATCGAAGCTGGGCAAAGAAAATTCCGTCGGCCAACGAAGCGTGCCTCTCATCGACTTGGTTTCCAACGTGAAACCCGGAACGACGATTTCATTGGTAAACTGGAGATCAATGACTACCTTTTCCGTATGCGGGACCAGATCGGCATCAAGAGCAGTTGCAAAAAAGGCCTCTAACGCTCCGATCACGGTCTGGGCTACTAGAGAACTGCTCTCGCTCCCGAGGGTAGCTATCTCGATCTGCATTCCCATTATCGTGGTGGCTAGTGTTTCGGCAGAGTGGTCGTTCAGGATGAGCGGGCCAGCGATTGACTTGCCTACGGGCTGGCTCATCAGAATCGACAGCAACCTGTTCACGCCCTCGTCGTCTTCTTCGGGCCGGAGGCTGCCATCCCTCCGTAGAAGATCACGGTAGCCGAGCGAGAAGAGCAAGGCTGTTCTCGCCATCATCAAACCCATTCCCTGAAGCACGTCTGGAAGGTCCTGTAGCCTGGCCAATTGATCATCATCGAGATTCAAGATCTGGCAGGCGAACGCGTATTCCAGCTCTCGAATATCTTTGTGGAGGATCTCCTTGGATTCGTCGGTCAATGGCAGGGACCGAAGGGCCCCATTCAACAGGATAAGGGCACTTAGAAAATCGGGGACGCACCGGAGTTCCAGTGAAATCCACGCAAACACTTTCATCGACGGGATAAATGCGACCGGCACCTGACTGTCTTCCTCGCCTTCTATTGCAAGTGAAGACGCGAGGAAGATGCAGCTCGCGCGGGCTGCCCAAAGCAGGCCCGAACTTCTGTACGCCATAGTCAGCAGTCGAAGAGCCTCAGCGAGGCTGTCGGCATATTCCCGCTTGCTGAGTAGAAGTACCGCCTTGCCTGCAAGCCGGAGGATTTCGAAATGCTTCGAGAGATCAAGCTGTCTCGCCCGCGCAAGGAGAATCAGAGCGCCTTCTCCCTCGCTTTTCCGCTCCGATACGAAGGCCACAAGGTCTTCAACCAACTGGCCATATGATGGGTCTGAGCCCGCAATCATTCCTGTCACGTCGACGAGCTTGATGAAACGCTCCGCGTTGAATTCGCTGAGGCCCCGCGCGTCGACCAAAACCTGAGAGTACGATTTCCATATCTCTGGAAGAGCGTCACGGTTTCCATCCAGCAATTCGAGATTCAACTTCAGGAGCAGGATCGAAACTCGGGCTTCAACGTTGTTGTTCGGTCGTTCGCGATCATCTGCCATCTGTTCAAGCGCTGCGATCAGGGCAGCCGCCCGCTCGTCAAACTTGCACGCTTCGCGCGTCATATGCCGGTGCGTAATGGCACTACAAAACGCCTGCATCAGATTGCAAAGAAATTCGAGATTGGCGGCGGACCTTGACGGCAGCACGAGAGCTGCAAGCTCATCGTAGGAGTCATTCGCAAGGGCGAGATCATCGTACCACCAAATAGCAGTCCAGAGGTATTCGTAGGTGCTCTCCACCCTTTGCCGGAATGTCCCCCCGTCTTTCGCGAGTCTGATCGCCCTGAGAAATCGACCATCTGTTTCAGTGCGCGGCTTCTCCAAGCCACGGGATACTTTCGCGGCAATCAGCGCTTCCGATGCACGTTGAATCTCCAACCCAACGAACGCTTCAGGGTCGGCTAGCGCAGCTTCCGCATCCTCGAGCTGTTGGGTTCTTGAGTAGTCGGTAGGGCCGAGGCGAAGGCGGTTTGGGCTTTCTTGGCCGACACCAAGGTAGTTGTAGGCGATATCCTTGCGGTCGCCCTCGATGATCTCCTTGCAAATCCACGAACGGTCATGAATCGTGACGGGAATGCCATGCTTGGCAAGCAGTTCGTCTTCCAGACGTGCTCTATCTTTGGATCGTGCAGGACGACTGGTTACGCAGACGATCCGATCGTACTTCCGTCCAGTGTCAATTATACCCTGCACATCTTTGCGGACTTTGTCGGCCCACGTCTTCTTAGCGCTGAACGCGAAGGCCCACCGCTCGTTGGCTGCCTTGAGATCGCCGATGTAAGTCTGGCTAATTTCTTCGCTGACAGGGTAGGTCTCGCTATCGACTTTGCTATCGCCGCCTCCTTCCGGCCCGGTCTGGGGCCGAAGGTTCGGACATATCACCCGCTCGCAAAGCTTGCGGCAAAACAGTTCAAAATCTTGCGTCTGATTGCGGTCCGTGATCGTGTCGAGCTGAAATCCCAAAGTTGGGACATCGAGCACATAGGCCGATCTGTCGCTTGTGTCCGAATAGTATTCCGGTCGGAGACGGCGCATGAATGCCGACGGCGACATTCCGATACGCATGCCGTCGTCGTTACTATCGCCAGTGTCAGGTTTGCCCCTCATCGAGATATAGATAGGCGGTTAGTCGCCAGTTTAGCAGCTTTCCCGTCGAAATACCTTGTTTTCGATGTGGATAACTCTCGTACTGTCCTTTACGCCTGGCTCAAACAAGAAGCAGTCGTTCCTTCCGGCCCCTTCCAGGGCATTTCAGTGGCCGTCGATCGCCGAACTGGGCCAGAGCTGCTGACCTCGATACACTAAGCGCTAATCTATGCTTCGAAAGCTAGGACCTCGAGCCTCATGCGACAGCTTTTGCTTTTCGCGCAGATAAGCGTAACCATCCGGCGTAGGCCGCGGTGGACGCGCTATGCTTTGACGCGGGGATGGTCGTAAGCTGAATGCACAGCTACTTTGTGACTTGGATGGCAGTGTGGGTAGTAGGTGCCAATTGCACCTAATCAACAGAAACAGGCGGGACCCCCTTGCCGAGGGGCGCTGGCAGATTGTCAACAAGACCCTCTTCGACTACAGTTGATTGCAACTTGAGCAGAGTTGGTGAGTTGGCCGCAGAGGTGGAACAGAACTCGGAGATCGGCCCAGCCAGACCTGACGACTTCCCTGCCATTCGGGCCTTGTGCAACGGCTTCATCGACTGGTGCCGGTCGCGCTATGGCGAGAACGCTTGGTTCGTCGACCGCTACTACACGCCAGAACAATGGGCCGCACTCCTGGACAGCCTCCCCAGGATCCACTCGGCTCCAGATGGGGAGATCCTTGTTGCCCGCCTGAACGGAAGGGTGGTCGGCTGTGTGATGATGCAGCGAATCGACGAACACACATGCGAGATGAAGCGCATGTTCATCAGCTCTGAGGGCCGAGGCTTAGGGCTGGGCCGCCGTCTCGCCGAAAACATCGTGCGCATGGCTGCTGAACGGGGCTACACCACCATGCGACTGGATACCGGCCGCAACCACGATCAGGCGCTAAGCCTCTATCGCTCTCTCGGATTCCAGGAGATCGCGCCCTACTACGAAGCACCTCCTGAACTGCGCAATCATCTCATCTTCATGGAAGCCCCTCTGGCGAGGTAGCTCCGTCGCCTTCTCGATCAGCCCTCGCCCAGGTGCGGCAGCGATGCACCGGTCGGATGGCCCCATACGATGTAAACCATCCGGCGAGGGCTCCGGTCAGGCTGCTTTTGCGGTGATGGTGGATTGGCGCCAACTCCACGGCAGGAGTTCGGCGAGCCGGTTCTGCGGCATGTCTGCGATGCGGGGTAAGCGCTGTTCTGACAGCACCTTTCGCGCGTGACCGTGAGGAACGATGTTCGGAGCCTTTAAGGGCTTCGACACATGACGATTTCAGAGCTTACGCTTAAGTCCAATGATGAAGAGCCGGTTCGC
>NZ_RZSF01000299.1:0-8381 GCF_004023325.1 Mesorhizobium sp. M1A.F.Ca.ET.072.01.1.1
GGCTCGTGGCGCGGACGACGCGTCAAAGCCTGAATACCGAATGGTATTTGCCAAGGTCGTTTGCGGCGTTGCGCCGAGCGATCTGTCAGCGGAAGAGCGGGAAGTGCTTAGGCGCGGTGCTACAAAGTTCGAGCAGCGCACTCAGACCACCGGTACGACCACGGCTGGCGGCTACACGGTTCCGACCGAGCTTCTGAAAGAGATTGAAATCTCGATGAAGGCTCACGGCCCGATGTACGATGCGGACGTGATCCGCGAGGTAAAGACGTCGAGTGGCAATCCGCTGAAGCTCCCGACAGTTGACGACACATCGAAGATCGCTGGCGCGCATACGGAAGGCACTGCTCTGACCGACGATGGGTCGGAGGACGTGACCTTCGGCCAGAAGTCGCTGGACGCGTTCGCCTTCGACACCGAGTTCATCAAGTGGTCCTGGGAACTTGAAGCAGATTCGATCTTCAGCATGGAAGCCCTCTTGGGCGATCTGCTCGGTGAGCGTCTGGCGCGCATCGCCAACAGGCAGCTGACGATCGGCACCGGTTCGTCTGCGCCAAACGGCATCGTCACTGCGTCGTCTCTCGGCGTCACTTCCGCGGCGGTCTCTGCGATTACGTCGGACGAGCTGATCGATCTCGAGCATTCCGTCGATCCGGCCTATCGCAAGGCGGCCAGCGTTGGCTTCATGTTCAACGACTCGACGCTGAAGGCGATCAGGAAGCTCAAAGACGGGGATGGAAACTACCTCTGGACAAAGGGGGACTTCCAGGCTGGCGTGCCCGCTACCATCAACGGTCGGCGATACCACGTGAACCAGGACATGGACTCGCTCGCTGCGGCCAAGAAGGTCGTCCTCTTCGGCGACCTAAAAAAGTTCTGGGTGCGCAAGGTTGGCTCTCCGGTGATCGGCGTCCTTCGGGAGCGCTTTTGGCCGGATTTGGGTGTGGCCGGCCTCATTCGTTTCGACGGAGAGTTGGCCAATACCGCCGCAATCCGCCACCTTATCACCGCTGCATCCTAACCGGTTCCGGGCGGGCTTCGGCCCGCCCACTTATCCATAGGAATGACGATGAGAATTCGAATGCTCGTAGGCTTGTCGGGCAACGCCTACTCGCTCGGCCCAGGCGATGAGCGCGACTTTCCAGAGATGGAGGCATTGCGCCTCATCGCAGCGGAATACGCCGTGCCAGTAGCCGAAGCCAAGGTGGAGCGTGCCGTGGCCGAGAGGGCGCCAGAGCGGCGCGGAAAGAGAACCGATGTGGTATCCCGCGAAGGTAACGACGCCGGCAACGGCTGAGCCTGTCACGCTCGCCGAGGCCAAGCGGCATGCGCGAGTCGATTCCACCGATGATGACGATTATCTGACGTCGCTTATCGCTGTCGCTCGCAGCCATGTCGAAAAGTACTGCGGCACCTACCTGGCTACTCAGACCATTGTTGCAAAAGCCGATGCGTGGACGGACTTTGCGCGATTGCCGGTATATCCAGTGCAGTCGATTACGGCGATCGCCTATGTCGACGCAAATGGCGACGCACAAACGCTTGCCGACACTGTGTATGAACTGCGCGACGCTGCCGTTGTACTGAAATACGGCCAGGTTTGGCCATCGACTCAGTCTGGTTCGTTGATAACGCTTACAGCGGTTGTTGGTGCCACCAGCGTTGAGCCGGCCGTAAAGCACGCAATGCTTTTGCGCATCGCGGACCTCTATGAGACGCGCGAGAGCGGCGACGAGTCTGGTTGGACGTCGTTCGACTCCCTTTTGAGCAATCACAGATATTACTAATCGCGGCGCTGCCGCTTAGGAGGGCCATGTGGCCGATTTGACGATTACGTCGACCAGCGTGATTCCTGGCTCGACGGCGAAGATTTCGCACGGCACGGCCGGCGCAACGATCACTGCTGGCCAGGCCGTCTATCTCGATAGCACGACCGGCAAGTGGGCTCTTGCAGACACGGATAGCGCCACCGCCGCGGTACGCAATGCCATGGGCGTTGCACTTAACGGTGCTGTGGCCAATCAGCCCGTCGCCGTTTGCACCTCTGGTCAGGTTACGATCGGCGCCACCATCGAAGCTGGAACGGCCTATTACCTCAGCGGCACGGCTGGCGGCATTTGCCCCGTTGCTGACGTCGCTGCTGGCGACTATCCGCTGATTATCGGCATGGGCGCAAGCACGACCGTTCTCAACGTCGGCATCGTCTATCCGGGCGTCGTCAAGGTGTAGTGATGGCCGTTACGGGCGCAAGGGAAACCTCGCGCGCCTTACGGGAACTGTCCAAGCAGATCGGTGTCCCGCTTGGCGCCACATCTCGCTTCGCGCTGCAGCCGACGCTTAAGGCCGCAAGGTCCAACGTTAGAGCACTGCCGCTTAAAGAGAGCACCGGTACGCTTGCCGCGTCGCTTGTGATCAAGCAGAAGCCGCGAACATCGAAGGTCAATCCGACTTTTCAGGTTGGACCAGATGCTTCCGTACAGCGCGCTACGCAATATGGCTCACGGCGTCCCGTAAGGTATGCGCATCTCCTCGAGTTCGGAACGGCGCCGCACTTTCAGCCGGAGCGCGGCGTTGTTCATCCTGGCCAGCGTCCTATGCCGTGGCTTACTCCAGCCTATTTCGCTACGCGCGAACAGGTCGTGAAGCGGTTCGGTGACAAGATCGGTCCCGAGATGGAAAAGCGTGCGGCTAAGTTGAACGCGAAGGCGGCGAGGACGAAGTGATGATCGGAGCGGGCGAACTCGACCGGCGCATCAGGATCCAGCACGCAGTCATACTCAACGATCCGGACTATAACGAGGAAACCCCCACTTGGATTGACGATGCAATCGTATGGGCCAAGATGGAGTTTCACCAGTCGACGGAGAGCGAAGCATCGGCTCGCAAATATGCAGAAATGGGTCTGTTTTTTACAATTCGCTATCGATCGGACCTGACCGCCAAGCATCGTCTCGCCTATAAGAATGGCCTCGGCGTTGAAGAGTTCTATGAAATTGTCGGCCGACCTCGAGAGCTTGGCAGGAAGCAATACCTGAAGATACAGGCGAGGCTGATTGAATGAAACTTAGCACCGATTGCAACAGTGATTTCTACAACCCCGACATGATTGGTCCTCACGTCCGCGTCCTCCTTGATGGAGTCGAGGAGAAGTACGTTACTGAGGCTGACGAGGAGGGTGGCTACATCATTCGTCATAAGGTGGCCGAAGACGGGAACCTAGTCGTTAATGGCGACTACCTTGTGTTCGAAAAGGCCGAGGGACACGTCGAGATTATCGACGCGAGGCTGATTGAATGAGCGCAGTCTCTCTCACTATTAAGGCGCTGCTTGACCAGGCAACCATCAGGAATGTTACAGCCAATCGCATCTACCCATTCCCGCTACCGCTGAACGCAGCATTGCCGGCCATTGCCGTCGCGCTATCGTCCGAAAGCGAAGACTATTTATTGGCGGGTTCAGCGCAATATCCACTGGCTTCTGTGCAGGTTCATTGCGTCACCGCTACGTCCGGTTCAGCCAATGAGCTTGGCGAGGCAGTTAAGACCGCCTTGCGCGATCTGCTTTTCACATCAGGTGACGTCAACGCCTCGTTCCAGAAAAGTGGCGTCGATTTTACCGACTTCGCCGACGACCTCTCTACACACCGACGCGTAATGTCGTTCGACGTCCGCTGGCGGTAAGCGCCGCCTAACAACACCACTTTCATCGCTGCCGGTAGCTAGAAGCGACGCCTCTGGCGCCCGCGTTAGCGAGGCCATCCGTCACCCATAAGGAAATTTAGCATGACCGCAACGACCGGTATGACCGGCATCGGCGCCGCACTCAAGATGGGTGACGCCGGCTCTCCTGAAGTGTTCACCGCAATTGGCAACACGACGTCCTTCGGCATTGAGCAGACTGCCGATCAGGTGGATGCTACGCACCTACAGTCAACGTCTGGCTTCCGCGAGTACAAGCAGGGCTTTAAGTCTGCAACGACGCCGTTTGAAGGACACTTCGATCCTGATAACCAGTCGCAGGATCCGAGCGTCGGCCTGCTTAAGGCTTATGCTGACGGCACGGCCCGCAACTTTAAGGCCGACTTCTCCGCGGCCGATAACAACGGCGTCGGCAAGCCGTCGACTTATTCGGTGTGCTCGTTTACTGGCGTTATTACACAGCTTACGGTGAATGTCTCCGAAGGCATGGTCACCTGGCAGGGCCAGATTAGCTATTCGTCTGCGCCGACGTGGGCGGCCACCTAATGGCGAATAAATACATCGCCGAAGTCGAAGCGGAAGAGTTCGGGACGGGTTATACGATCCGTCTCGACACGGATGGCATGGCGAGGCTAGAGACTGAATACGGCGCATTTGACTTCGCGCACAAAATTCAGTTTGGGCTTGTTGTCCTGTCGGTGACGTTTATTCGGTCGTTCCTGGCTGTGTCGCTCCGTGATGCCAAGGGGGACGTGGTTAAGACCTACGACATGCCGCTGCCGCTCGATAACGTCGGCAAGAAGTGCCTCGATGCATTCTCGCTGTTTCGATACGGCAAGGACCATGAGACGTGGTCGGCCGAAGCGGCTAAGGCCGACAAGAAGGCCGACGCCGAAAACCCTACGAAGGGCACGAAAGCCTAACGGGATTTCTCCTGTCTCTAGCTATTCGTGCCGGCATATCGGAACGTGACTTCTGGAAGATGACGGCCTTTACGGTTGTCCAGGCTTTCAATGCATCAAGGCTTCAACAGCAAGAGGATTTAAGCGTCCTCGCTTATCGCACTGCGCTATTCACGCGCATGAAGCACACCAGCCTGCCGAAAAGTGAGGCCGATCTGTTGAAAAAGGCGAAGCCGAAGGCCGCGCCTAAGCGACAGAGTCTCGAGGACCAATTGGCTATGGCGAAGTTTGTCACAAGAGCCTTGGGCGGAACGGTAGACTAGATGGTTGCAACAGTCGGATCGATCTCGATCGACCTCAGCACGAATGCTGCCAAGTTCGCCTCCGGCTTCAAGTCAGCTGCGACGACTGTCGAGAGTCAAAGCGCGCGCATGGCCAAAAGCGTCGCGGCTGTCGAAAGAGGTGTTACCTCTATAGGCGGGACGCTCAAGACCTTTGTCGGCGGCTTGGCCGCTGGCGCCGGCATTGCCTCCATTGCCTCTCTGAGCGGAGCTTTCGACACGCTCAAACAGACGATCAGCGAATACGACGAGATCGCCACGAACTCAAGGCAAGTGGGCCTCAAGCCGGAGACGTTCCAAGCCCTATCGTTTGCAGCCAAGCAAGCGAATGTCGAACAAGAGACCTTCAACACGTCCCTAACCATCTTCGCCAAAAATGCCGGCTTGGCGGAGAAGGGGACCGGTGCGCTCTTTGCCGGACTAAAGAAACTCAATCCTCAACTCCTTCAGAACATCATCAACACGAAGGACCAAGAGGAGCGACTAAAGCTCGTTTCCGATGCGCTGGCGCAGACGAATGACGCCACTCAGAAGGCAGCGCTTGCCGCAACCGTCTTTGGCAAGAGCGGCGTCGAAATGGCCCGCTTCCTCGATCAGGGTCGGTCTTCGATCGAGGCAATGAAAAAGTCCGCTCGCGACATGGGCATCATCGTCCCCGATGAGCTTCTGCAGCGTGCCGGAGAACTGGACGACAAACTCGATGTTCTGAGCAAGATCATTCACGTTCAGCTCGGCGAAGCCGTCATCAACCTGGCGCCCGTCCTTGAGAAGGCGACCATCGGCTTTGCCAACTTCTCAAAGAGCGTGAACACCGCTTCCGGCGCCCTGACCGATTTCGTTAACGACCCGAGCTGGGCAACGCTCGAAAAGCTGATCGTGTCAATCGGCGGCGAGCCCTTCAAAGAAAATAGCCTCCTCGGGCACCTCGCCAACGGCACGATGGATTTCGGCACATCAGCCGAAGATATTTCGGCTATCACCAAAGGCATCGACTTTCTAAAGCAGAAGATCGCCGAGCTTCAGGATCAGGCCGCGAAAGGGGCCGACGTTCATATTGAACTAACGGAGGCCCAGCAGAGCCTCAATGATCTTGAACTTCGTCTGCGCCAAATTCAGGGCGTGGGCGTCTCCGCTGCGAACGAAATTCGGGCGAGCTTTGCCGAGGCTTTCCGCGCGGCTGAAAATGCTTCGATGGATGCGCTGGCTTCGATGCGCGGTGCGGCTGCTCCCGGCTCTCTGCCGAACGTCACTAGATACCGCGGTGACCCCAATAAGATCGAACTTCCAGACCAGAGCCGAAACGTTCAGACAAACGTCAACGGCTCAGGCGTTAGCGTCACCAAATACAACAGCGACACCGCCGACAATACAAAGGACACAGCCAGTTACACGCGCGACACGGCCGACAATATCGACACGCTCGATCGGAACACCAACGGCTATTTCCGCGACCTTGGCAGCACCGTAACCAGCGGCGCGGCCGCGATCAGCCATTCGGTGAGTTCCCTTGCCGATCTGATTGGCAACGAGTTCGGACAACTCCCCAGCTACCTCATTGCTGCGCTTCAATCGCAGGGCGGCGCTCTCAATACGGGCAGCATCTCCCAGCCGTCCAATATGTTCGGCCCCAACTGGGACCCACAGCACGGCAGCTATGTCGGAGAGGTAATAAACCTTGGGAAGCTTGGCAGCTATCATATGCCTTCGACCGCGAGCGACGGCTCGTCAAACAACCAAGTTTCCGTAGCGCAGCCGGGCAGCAACTACACCCTGCAATATTACGCCGCGCCCGGCGATAGCTTGGAGACCACCAAGCAAAAAGCGCGGGCGGCCTTCGAAGAAATGGTCAGAGCAGCAGCGAGCGCATAAATGGTCGATACCGTTGCCATCAATGACAAGTTCGGCCTCGACATGAAGATGGGGCCGGTCTTTCAGACGACCGTCATTCAGTTGCTCGGCGGCTTTGAAGACAGGAACCAGGACTGGCCGGTGGCCCTCTGGCGCTATGACGTGGAACTGAGAAACCGGCCGCTGTCGGAAATCAGGGCATTCATGACACATCTGCTTGGCCGCAGGGGTGCTGCTTATGCTTTCCCGCTCCGCGACCCTCTCGATAATTCGTTGACCGATGAGAACATCGGAACTGGCGATGGCACGTCCGCGGCCTTCCAGATCAAGAAGACCTATTCCGATACCGACAGGCCCTATGCCCGGCCAATCACCATCGTTTCCAGCCTTGTCGTCAAAGTGAACGGCGTCACCAAGACATCGGGCGTCCATTATAACCAAGCCGATGGCATCATCACCTTCACAGGCGGGAACATCCCGAGCGCAGGGCAGGCGATCACAGTGACATGCAACTTCCTCGTCAGGGTTCGCTATTCCACGGATTATAACCCTGTCTCGCTCCCCATAGCTCCCGACTTCGCTACGCCGTTTGCCTCTGCCGGGCCGATCACGCTGATGGAGGTTCTGCGGTGAGAAGCGTCGCGACCGCGCTAAAAACGGCAATGTCGTTGACGCCCCACACCCTGGGGTGGCTGGGTAAGTTCGTCTTTGCGGATGGAACGACAATCCGCGTTTCAGGGACGGGGCAGGATGTGTCCTTCCTGTCGCAAACATGGACAGCAGACAAGAGTTTCAAGGGATCGACGCTGAAGTCTACCGGGGATGGCTCTGTGCCGGACGGCGAAGTCACGGCCCCGGCGGCTATTTCCGACGCGTATGACTCCGAAGATGTATATGCCGGCACTTTTACGGACATGGAGATCACGCTCTATCTGGTGAACTTCGACAGCCCATCAGACGGCGGAATGCAGATCGGTCCTCTTACGGTCTCCGAAATCAACTACGATGACCGAGGCAGGATCGCCAATTTCGAGGTCAGGGGCATCCTTCAGCGCGCGAAGGAAATCACCGTCGAGGAACTTTCGGTCTCCTGCCGGTCGGATCTCGGGGATACGCGGCCCGGCTATTGCAGCCTGCCCCTATACCCGGACGATGTGCAGCGGAGCACCGCCTATGCAGTTGGCGATTATGTGCGGGCTTCGGATAGCGGTGACTACCACAACCGGATGTTTCGCTGCAGCACCGCCGGGTCAACAGCAGGAAGCGCCCCCGCCTACAACTATACCGTCGCGGCGACGACGACCGATGGTTCAGCCGTGTTCGCGGCAGAGGAATCATGGGTGCGTTCCGGAACTGTCGCCACTCATACCGATGATGGTGACTTCACCGTGACGCTCACCGAAAGCCGTGCGGTCGATGGCTGGTTCACCAATGGTGTCATTAAATGGACCTCTGGGCAGAATATCGGCCTTTATAACCAAATCAGGGCATGGACACGATCAATGAACCGGGTTCAGCTATGGGGCGCGGCTAGGTGGCCAGTGGCGGTTCCAGACACATTCGAGATCGTTCCGGGTTGCGGCAAGGCCTTTGCC
>NZ_RZSF01000029.1:0-37577 GCF_004023325.1 Mesorhizobium sp. M1A.F.Ca.ET.072.01.1.1
TCCTGGCGGAGTTGAGCAGGTGATCACGGTGGTGCCGACCGACCAGATTTACCTGTGCTGCGGCGCGACCGATATGCGCCGCGGGATCAATAGCCTCGCACGGATGGTGCAGCAGGTGCTCGCGCTCAATCCGCACACTGGCGCGATCTTCTGCTTCCGGGGACGCAAGGGTCATATCATAAAAATTTTGGCGCATGACGACCAGGGGTTCTGCATGTTCACAAAGCGACTGACCGATGGCTGTTTTGCCTGGCCAGCCACAAAGGATCAGGTCGCCGTTTCGCTTACCAAGGCGGAGCTTTCGCTCCTTCTGGAAGGGATCGACTGGCGCCGGCCGAGCAAGACTTATCGGCCGCGTCTGGCTGGCTAATTTTTGCTCGTTTGTTATTGATTTTGTGTCGATTTTGCTTCCTCGAAGAAGCTCTTTCGGGTATGTAATTTGGGTGTCGGAACAAGCTCCCTCAACCGCTGATTTCCTTGCCCGGATCGCGCTTCTGGAGGCGGCCGTTTCTGCCCGTGACATCACCATCGCCGAACGCGATGAGCAGCTGCGCAGAGAGCGCGCGGAGGCCGCACTTCGCATTCAGCGCCTGCAGCTGCGGATCGATCGCTTCAACCGCAAGGCCTTCGGACGCTCGTCCGAGAAGCTGGGCCAAATGCTGCTCGAACTCGAAGATCTCGAGACCAATGTCGCCGCCAGCGTGTCCGATATCAAGCTGCCCATCGTCGCTGACACCGACAAGGTCCGGGTGCTGCCAGTGCGCAAGCTCAACCCCAACCTGCCGCGCAAGCGGATCGTTCGCGAGCCGTCTTGCGCATGCTGCCCGGGCTGCGGCGGCGCTCTGCGCGCCATGGGCGAAGATAGCGACGAGATGCTCGACCTGGTCGTCCAGGCCTGGCAGGTGATCGAGACCGTTCGACCCAAATATAGCTGCCGGACCTGCGATAAGATCGTTCAGGCGCCGGCACCGATTAAGGCCATTGCGCGCGGCAAGCTCAGCTATGCCGCGCTCGCCCATATCATGATGGTGAAGTGGGGTTATCATCTGCCGTGCTACCGTCAGACCCAGATGATGGCCGCCAAGGGCGTCGATATCGAGCGATCCACGCTGGCGCGCAGCGCCGGCTACGCCGCCGCCTTGCTCGACCCGATCTACAACCGCATCCGTGAGATCGGCCGTACCCGCACCAAGCTACACACCGACGACACGCGGCTTCCGATCCTGGCGCCCGGCACCGGCAAGACGCACAAGGGCGCGCTCTGGGTTTACGTCGCCGACGACCGCAATTCGGGTTCGCAGGAGCCGCCGATCGCCTGGTATCGTGCCACCATGGGCCGCGCCGGCGAGAGCGTGATGACCGAACTCGCCGGATTTGCCGGCACGCTGCAGGCCGACGGATTCAGTGGCTACAACCAGATCTACAGGGGCGGCGCCATTCGAGAAGCCGCCTGCCTGCTCATCTGCGTCGCAAGATATTCGACGTTCACGACAGCCAGCCGACCGAGCTCAGCACGACGGCCATGGCCGGTATCCAGGCGATCTACCGGATCGAGGAAGAGATACGGGGGCTCCCGCCGGCCGAGCGATTGGCCGCACGACGAAGACGAACCCGACCCCTGGTTCGGGCGCTGCGACGACAACTCATGCGCCAGGCCAACGGTTTGTCGCGCCATGCCGATATCGCCAAGGCCTTCGCCTATGGCACCAAGCGATGGCGCGCGTTCAACCGCTTCCTTTACGATGGCCAGCTCGAGCCGGACAACCTGATTGCGGAGCGCGCGATTCGTGGTTTTACGGTCGGCCGGCGCAATTGGCTTTTCTCGGGCAGCTTCGCCGCGGCCGAGCGGTCCGCTGTCGTGCTCAGCATCATCGAGACCTGCAAGCTCTGCGGCGTCGATGCCGAAGCCTACATGGCCGATGTCATCGAGCGCATCCAGAACGACTGGCCAGCCTCGCGCTGGGATGAGCTGATGCCGTGGAACTGGGTGCGCCGCCAAGAGATGACGCTCCCCCTGGCGGCATGAGCGCGCTCGATGACATGGCGCTGTCGGACGAGGCCCTCGAGGCCTGGATGGCCGCCAAGACCAACCCCCGCCCGCTGGTGCGAACCATGTCGGCGCTGGATGGCTTCGTAACGGCATCGGTCACCGGGCCGCGGTTCGCGGATCCGCAAGACTGGATGTGCCCGGTCATGGGATTGCCGCGCGACGTCCTGGCCAAAGGCTCTGCAACCGATCACGCCGTATTTGCCAGCCTCGCCAGGATCCACAACCGGATCAACGAGACGCTGTTCGACAGACCGCAGGATTATGCGCCCCGCTTCACCACCAAGCCCAGCGGCGGCATCGACCCACGGCCGTGGTGCCAGGGGTTCTACGGGGCCATGAATCTCAACATCAAACGCTGGAAACGGCTACTCGACCTCAAGAACCCCAACCACGGCCTGCTGCTGCCGATCCTGATCTATTGCGTCGACAAAAAGGGGAGGCCTGTCCTCGGCAAACCCAGGCCGGGGCCCGAGACCGCGCACTTCATCGAGCATGAGGCATACAAGGACATCGCCCTGGTCATCCCCGCCCTGCGCGAACTCCACTATGTCACCCGCTATGATGACCCGCAGTAATCGCCGCCGGCGCGCCAACTAACGGCTGACCTCCATACACGCATCAGGCGACTTCGGGAAAGGTGCCTTGGTGCACCGCTTACCGCCAACCACCAAGGATCAGGTCCCGTTTCGCTCACCCAAGGCGCAGCTTTCGCTGCTTCTGGAAGGGATCGACTGGCGTGTGCGCGAGGCAATCTGATGCCAGAAAGACCACAGGCCAAACGATTTCGCTCGTACGGCCGCGACGTCCTAGTAGCTAGTAGAGGCGTGGTGGGGCGTACGCGCTGATCTATGTCGTCCCCTGCCCCCGGCGACGCATCACCATAAGAGGGAACATGATCTATATAGCCTGGATTTACTGAATTGACTCGGATGGCGTGACGACCTCATCCCACGGCGAGGTTCCTGCACATCTGGCCGACGCCTCCCTTGGCAGCGCCGGTGGCGGCAAGCTCGTCATAGCCGACCTCATTGGAGTTTGCTGAGACGGCGATAACCGGGCCGCCCTTCCGCTGGGCAATCATTTGCCGCCGGCAGAGCGCGTCACATTGAAATAGCCAGAGAGTGTCACCGCGATGACCGTCGACCATTCGTCGTCAGAAATGATGGCTGCCGCTGTGCGGATGCCGGTTCTGGCATTGCAGACTGTCAATCTTGCCATATTTTTCCCACACAGAATTGAACCAAGCTTCCGCACTGACCACTGAGCGCGATGTCTGTCACCAGTGCCCCAGTTCGACTGCCGCACGATTGGCACTGCTCCGCAACTTCTGACAGTTCGGACGCGGTGCGCGAGGCCGAGACGACATCAGCTCCGTGAAGATGCTAGTCCGATACCGGTAGCCTTTCCGAGTTCCTTCCCGCACCAGTGTGATGGCCGCTTTGCCCGTGAGGCCGAATTCCAACGTGGCCATTTAGTTTCTTTCCACCAACAGAAATTCTGGACTGAGATCGTTGCGCCGCCGATTTGGCTTCCTTCGGTTAAGCGTCAGGTGGGCTGAGCAGGAAAGCATCGTTCATCATCTGACATTCCGTCAGGCACTTAGACATATCCAGTCAGCGCCATCGTGCGGCTGGAATGCGTAGCAGCTTTTCGCTTTTCGGATGGATTTTCCTTTACATGCTGGATTCGCGGAGGCGGTGCGGCCATCGGTTTTCAAAGACACGCTGCATTGAAGACCATGCCAGGCATAGCTCAGGGATTCCGAGGAGCGCGCGATAATGGCCAGGAGCCTCAACAAGACTGTTGTCATAGTTAGTTATGATGGGGTCTCCACTACCTTGGTCGAATTTCCTCAGCGCCTAGCTGACACCTGCAGCCGCGCTGGCATGCGCCTCGGAATGCTAATCCTTTAGTCCGCTGGCGGTATGGAGAAACCAGTCGACGACGAGGTTTACCGCCACGGCGAGCAAGGCGATCGCGCCGGCGGGCAGCAAGGGGGTCGAGTCAGCGTAGACAATGAGGGTCGCACTGTCACGCACCATCGAGCCCCAGTCTGACGTTGGGGGCTGGATGCCGAGGCCGAGGAAGGAAAGCCCGCTGATCAAGAGGAACACGAAACAGAAGCGCAGCCCAAACTCGGCAATTAGGGTCGGGAGAACATTGGGCAGGATTTCGCGTCCCATGATCCAGAGGGGGCCCTCACCGCGAAGCCTTGCAACCTCTACGTAATCAGAGACCGCAGCATCGGTCGCAACAGCTCGGCAAAGGCGGAAGACGCGCGTGGAGTCGAGCATCGCAATGATCAGGATCAGAGACAGCGTGGACGTGCCGAATATGGACAGGAGCAGTAGGGCGAAAATCAACTGAGGTATCGACATCAGAATGTCGACTACTCGTGATAACAACTGATCGGTCCATCCCCCGAAGGTGGCGGCCAGCAGTCCGAACGTAGCTCCTATAGAGAACGCGAGTACAGTCGTTATAAGAGCGATCCCAATTGTGTTCCGCGCTCCAAAGACAAGCCGCGTGAACATGTCTCGACCAAGGTTGTCCGTTCCTAGCCAGAAGGCAGAACTCCAAGGTTCGAACTGTGAACCAACGATCTGGCCCTCACCATAGGGCGCCAGCTGCGGCGCGAACACTGCAGCGACGACGTAAAGCGCTACGACAATCATCCCGAATTGCGCGCTCAGCGGCGCTGACATGAATTTGTTGGCACCTTTCTTCAGGGCACCTGGCGGCATCAGCGTCATTGGGCCTCACTCACTTTCGACACACAGCCATTCATTTTGGATGCATCAGTCGGGGGTTCATGATGATTGACAGTATGTCTGCAGTTAAGTTGAGGAGGACGTATGTAGTCGCAAAAATCAGGCTACACGCTTGTACTACCGGAATGTCCCGCTTTTGAACGGAGTCGACAATCAACTGGCCAAGCCCCGGATAGACGAACACAACCTCAACGACGACCACCCCCGTGATGAGATAGGCGAGGTTTAGCACGACAACGTTGGCAATCGGCGCCAACGCGTTGGGGAATGCGTGCCTAACCAAGACCCGCCATTCCGACATGCCTTTAAGTCGCGCCGTCTCGATATATTGGTTGCCGAGGAGATTGACGAGCGACGTCCGGGTCATCCGCATCATGTGCGCTAAGACGACAACAGCCAGAGTGAAGGCGGGAAGAGCCACGGCATTCAACCGCATAATGAATGTGCTGCTGGAGTCGACGTCCGAAAGGCTAGGGAGGATGCCTGCATGAACGGCGAGCAGCAGGATCAAAATATATGCCACGAAAAATTCTGGGAACGAGATCGACGCAAGCACGACCACATTCAGGGCGCGATCGATAAACCTGTTGCGATAGAGGGCTGAAACAAGCCCCCCGAGAAGCGCCAACGGAACAGCGATGACAGCTGCGCTTACTGCCAGGAACACCGTGTTAAACAAACGGGGGGCAATGAGCTCCCCTATGTGCCGGCCGTTGGAAAGCGCGGTACCGAAGTCGCCCTGCAGTATCCCGCCGAGCCAGTGGAGGTATCTCACGTAAACTGGCAGGTCGAGACCGAGGCTCTTGCGGAAAGCCGCCACGGTTTCCGGAGTGGCCGACTGCCCCAGCATTTCTGTGGCGATATCGCCAGGCAGGAATTGGATGCCCGCGAAAATCAAAAGGGAAACTATCCACAACGTCAGCGCGCCGAGTGCGACGCGCTGACCGATAATTTTGGCAATTGGGTTCATAACTAGCTTTCGAAGCCTCAAGCCTCAGCAAACCACCAGCGCTCTGGGCACCGGAAACCGTCCAAGTCCCAATTCGACGCAATCTTCTGGTGGCCAATTTTTTTCGACACAGCGCTTACGTTGTTCGCAAAGACCGGGATGACTTCTCCCCCGTCGTCCCTGCAGATGCTCTGCATCTTCGTATACATCTCCAGGCGTTTTGCATCATCAAGTTCGGACCGGGCTGCCTTCAAGAGCTCGTTGAAGTCGGGATTCTTCCAATGACCTTGGTTCCATGCGGCATCAGCTGCATAACCTTGTGAGAACATCCAGTCCGCGGTCGGCCGCCCAAGCCAGTAGCTCATATAGAATGGCTTCTTCAACCAAACCGTGTCCCAATAGCCATCGCTCGGTTCGCGCACGACATCAATGTGTATGCCGGCTTTGGCCGCATTTTGCTGATAGATTTCTGCGGCGTCGACCGCGCCAGCAAATGCTGCGTCTGCCGCAGACAAACTTACCTTCAGGTCTGCAAGCCCGGCCTTCTTCAGGTGGAACCGCGCCTTGTCCGGATCGTAGGCGCGTTGTGGCAGGTCCTTTGCAAAAAATCGGTTTGTTGACCCGATCGGATGGTCATTTCCGAGTTTTCCATGGCCGTGCAGTAAGGTGTCGAGCAGCTGCTGGCGGTCAATCGCATGTTTCAGCGCTAGTCGCACGTCGGCGTTGTCGAGTGGCGCAGCAGCACAATCCATTGCTGTGCAATAGAATTGTGTTCCCGCTATTGACAGGATTTCAACCGCGTTGTTTCGTTGAAGCAGATGGACCGTCTTTAAGTCGACCCTGTCCATCGCGTGAATCTGGCCGGTCGTGAGCGCATTCGTTCGCGCCGTGACATCATGAATTGCGAGAACCTCAAACGAGTCGAACCAGGCAGCGTCTGATTTCCAGTAGTTGTCGAAGCGTTTTGCGGAAGCCTTCACACCGTAGTCGATGTTTTCAAGGGCATAGCCACCTGCTCCGACCCCCGAAACGTCCGCCTTGCCGTCCTTTGAGGGGACGATCGCCAAGTGGAAGTCTTCAAGAAGGTAGGGAAAATCAGCGTTGCCTCCTTTCAGCGTGAACACAACTGTTGAAGGACCGTCAGCTTTGATATCCTGGATCGGGTCCACTATGGTCTTCGCGCCCGATTTCGACTGCTCGCCGCGGTGGTGATTGATCGAGGCCAGAACGTCATCGGCGCTCAGACTCTTGCCGTTGTGGAATTCGACGCCCTTCCGTAATTTGAAGGTCCAGGTCTTTGCGTCCTTCGAAACGTCCCAAGATTCAGCGAGTTCGCCGTTCAGCTTTCCATCCGCGTCAATTCCGGTCAGGTATCCGTGCAGAGTCTTACCGAACATTTCCATGAAGGAGTTAGTATAGGTGGCCGGGTCAATCGAGTCTGACGTGGCGCCCGCGCCGATGCCGATTTTGAAACGACCACCTTTCCTCGGTTTTGCCTCCTGAGCGACGGCACCCCAGATGCCGCTCGACGAGGCCATTGCCAAGGTGCCTGCTGCCCCAGCGGCTTTCAGCAGACTCCTTCGATTCAGTGCCGTTGCCGGCTTTGATTGCTCTTCCCACTGACTCATTCCATTTCTCCTCATTGATATTGTTTTGCCTTCAGGAACACTACAATGATCTTCCTGCCTTTCGCGATCCCGCTGTTGGCCATCACCAAGCCTTAGGTCTCACCAGCTCCTCCGCCGACGTCTATCTCGATTAGCACGGCCTGCGGCGCCGGCATGTGCGCAAAATTGTAACCTGCCCGATGAAAATTACTCAACCCATATCTTGGCCATGACATAATGCCGTTTATGTAACATGCGCAAGGAGGAACCGGGACCTCTGGCCTTAGATTCTGGAGATCGGGCTCGTGGGCAATGGTGGGGCGAGGGCTGCCCACATGGGACCACCTTCATCGCTCATGCTGTTGCGGGCGCCTCGCCCCACCTGCTTCGTTCTCCTCCTCGAGCGTCTGCCCGAGCGCCAGGCCTGCCGCGTCATGGTCGAGCTTCTGGCCATGGGCTACGAGCGCGGCTGCGAGAGCGAGCTGTCAGACGAACAGTCCGCCTACCTCGACAATCACGGGCTCCCTGACATAGCCGTCCGTGCGCGCCCGCTTCACGTCCGATCCCGCACGCCTGCCCAATGTCGTCGTCCGTCTGGCACGCTTAAGGCCTACGAGACTCATCGGCAAGCCAACCACGAGCCCGCGATGGCTATGCGGCATGAAGAACCTCTCGGATGATGCACCGTTATTGTAGACCGGCAGCTTCCACACGACAGCGCGGCCGCCCTCTCGCGAGTAGCTGACGCAGGCAGCACGATGCCGTCGCTGCGCAACGAGAGGTGGATCTAGCGGATGCTCTGCACCTCAGCGAAGCGGGAGAACATCAGGGCCATGCCTCGCGCACGCGCAAATTGGCGTCCTTTTCGATCCGGTCGCGGCCCGCCCTCACATAGCCGACCGCGACTTTCAGGAAGAGTTCCCCCGGCGCGCCTTTTGCTTCAAGGCTTTGATCGATCCCCTTCACGCCGAGCAGGAGCCGGTCATTCGGTCATTCGGATATCGCGGCTCATAGATGCCGTCCTCATCGATCTTCAGAGTGCCGACGAGACCACAGAACTCGATCAGCGTGTGCCAGTCACGCCCATTGCGCGCCAGGCGTGACGCTGCATGGTCGTCTCCTCCAGGAATTGAGTCGTTGCGCAGCAAGCATAGGCGGGTACTTCACCGGATGAGTACGCGACAGATTGCGGATCGTCATACCCTCGATCATGCGCCGGCGAAGAGGGTTCAACTCGACCATCTCATTGCTCCTGTTCTCAAGATTGCGCTTCAACAGCCACAATCCTTCAAAACAGAAGCGTCACCCGAACCGATCCGCCAAATGCCGCGTCAGCGGCTTCGTTCAATCCTCAAATCCTCCCAGCACCAAAAAACTGCCAAAGTAGTGCTAGGCTTTGCACGCGTGCGAGCTAAGTTGAGCTGTCGGGTTCTGGCACCAATCCAAGATGACCGCCCGCATCGGCAACAATGATCTGACCCGTAACGTTTGCCGCTTCGGTCAACAAGAACAATGCAACCTGTGACATGTGCTCGGGCGTGCCTGCTTGACGTAGCGCCGTGTGCCGTTCTTCATCTTTCTTCATCTGGTTGTATTGAACCTCGCCCACGCCCTTCAGCATCCAGCGGGTCTGGATGAAGCCGGGGGAAATGGCATTCACCCGAACCGCAGGACTAAGCCAGCGTGCAAGCATGTGAGTAAGAGTATTTAAAGCGCCCTTCGATAGCACATAGGGCAGTGAACTTCCGTTGCCGATGAGAGTAGTATTGGAGGACACATTCACGATAGCGCCACGTTCTTCCCTTTCCTCCCATTGCTTTCTCATAGCGGGATACACAGCACGGCTCATCATAAAAGCGCCGGTTGTGTTAACACGAAATATCCGGTCAAAGTCATCTTCTGTAACGTCTTCAAGGTCCGCGATTTTTTGGAATTTTGTGATGGCAGCGTTGTTTATCAGACCGTCGATGCGGCCCCATTTACTCAGCGTCTCATCAGCCAGTTTGCGGCAATCAGGATCCCGCCCCACATCGGCCTGCACAACAATGGCTTCAACACCTTTCGCCTTGATCTTAGCATAGGTCTCTTCAGCTTCCTCCTTGCTCTTGGTGTAGTTAACCGCGACGTTCCAGCCTCGCGCCGCCAGCTCAATAGCACAAGTCGCGCCCATGCCCGTGGCCGATCCTGTCACAATTGCTGTTTTAGCCATGGTGTTCTCCTAAGCTTCAGACACTTTTCACGGAGTCGTCGACCCGATCGGTGGCGACGCCGCATAAGGTGTTGAGGGCAGGCATGTGTCCCAGTCGTGCTTGACAGGTGCAATCTGGCTGCCGTCCTATTTCCGCTGATCACACACTCCATTACGCGCACTTCTATTATGAGGCCGACGGACGTGTCGCGCCCTGTCTGCGCCTCGACCGCCGTTAGTCGACACGCAGCTCAGAGGAGGCTAGATCGCAGCCCATAAGAGCGGGCCTAGATCGGACGGCCAAGGATCCGGAAAAGGTGGCGGGGGTTGGATCTGATAGGGAATGCCAGCCTAAGCCGATGCGGCTAAATTTTCGTTCGGCCCAGGCGCCAGCGAGAGGATCTGCGGCATTCTGCCGCCATCATCGTGGTTGATGGGGGTTATTTATACAGATTCGGTCGTATAATTCGCCGAACGTCGTCGCCTCGAATATGTCCGCCAATTGCGGCGGCCTCCAGCGATCGCTTTTCGTCAAAAGAACTTGAAGTTCCGCGGCAAGAAGGCTGTCACCACCTAAGTCAAAGAAATTGTCCTCGAGCTTTACATTTTGGCTTCCCAAAAGGCACTTGATCTCCTCCAGGAAGAGGCTTCTCGGATCGGTTTCTTTCATGTTCTTTCCTCAGTTTTTCAAACCTTTTCAGTGGATGCAGGACTTTCCGGCCGCTCATTGAGAGCGGTTGTGCGGACCAGATCACTGCGACAAAAGAGACGCGCCCCCGCTCTTATCTTCGGGCCAGCACCGATGGCCGTCGAATGAATAGGTTGGAAGGGGAACGCGCCGGCGACTACCTGAGGGTTCCAACTGGTCGCCGGCGCGCTTCCAATCCACATCAACTCCTGCGACCCAGAGTGCCCCAAGGCATTCCAAAAGGACGTGCCGATCGGTGTAGTCTTCGTCGGTCTCGTTGCGGGCGGCTGAGACAATCACTGGGGCCCTGATTTCACGATTGTCCGTGTTGATGGCCTCATTTGCGAAAGGCGCCAGATTGCGCGAAGGCCCAATGTCAACTAGTGCGCTTACACCAGCAGCGACAGTGGCCTCAACAGAGCGGTCGAACCTGAGGGTTCCAATTGCTTGCTCGCCCCAGTGCGTCCCCGGCAAGGGCACTTTCGGTTCGTGCAGGAATCCTGAGTTGAGTGCGAACGTCCGCTCCGGCAACCGCTTCTCGAACGTGCGAGCTTCAGCGTCGATGATATCAGCCGCTGGCCTCAGAAGTGGAGAATGGTTGGGAATGGCAGCTGTGCCCACGACACGGCAGCGGATCGTTTCTTTTTCGAACCTCTCTTGCATTTCTTCAATAAGTTCCCGCTTGCCAGTGAAAACAACCTCTGTCTTCGACCTCACGATCCCGACGCTGATGTCGCCCATGCGGGCTCGATCACGCCAGGCATCCTCTCCAAGGATGCGCTCTGCCTCGTCGGGCCCGCAATTAGCTGCAAGCATGCCACCGTCGATACCGAGCGTCGCCATCGAGCGACTACGAAGTGCCGTCAGCCGAATTGCATCTTCCACTTTCAGAACGCCCGCCAGCGTGGCCATGACGTATTCGCTCATGCTATCTCCGATAAGATAATCGGCGCGTACTCCGCAGGATGCGAGCAAACACGCCATCGCGTATTGCGTAGAGAAGATCATCATGCTGACTTCTTCTAAGGAAGCACGAACGCACGCGTTGTCCCTCCCAAAGGTGACCTCGACCAGATCACGATCCAGAAGCGGGCGACTGGCGGCGGCACAAAGTTGGAAGGGCTCACGAAATTCCGGCGCGTGATCAAAGAGATCCTTGAACATTCTCGAGTGCAGGACATCGTAGCTGGGCAACATGAATCCAATCAACGGAGAGGAAAAGGTCTGATCAGCCGGGCGATCCGCCTCGACTTCCAATTTTGTGATGGCCATGTCTAAGTCGCGTGCCACAACGGCGGTTCGATGATCGAATTGACATCTCGCCGTACGCAGCGTGTGGGCGACGTCACCCAGATCGATATCGCGGTTGCGACGCAGGAACTTGGCGAGATTGCGGCAGGCGCGACTTAGCGCCGAGGGGCTCTTTGCAGATAGGCAAAGGGCGTGTGATCCTCGCCTGATCGGGCCGGGCCAAGCCCTTGTATCATCGCTGTGCCATTCCTGCAGCACAACGTGGCAGTTTGTCCCGCCGATACCTAGCCCGGTGACTCCCGCAGTTCGCGGGTGTCCCTGAGGACGGGGCCAAGGCCTAAGCTGCTCATTGACGAAAAAGGGCGTGTCTTCCAGACCAAGATCTTCATTCAGGCGGTTGATGTTGATGGTCGCAGGGATTATCCCGTGCTGAAGGGCAAGAACCGTCTTGATGAAGCTTGCCACTCCAGCGGCGAAGTTGCCATGCCCTATGTTGGGCTTAATAGACCCGAGGGCGCAGGCGTGGCCCGTTTCCTCTTGTCCTCTGAAAACTTCCGCCAAAGCTCGAACCTCGATCGGATCGCCGACCTTGGTGCCGGTTCCATGAGTTTCGATGTATTCTACGTCGTGTGGGCGAACTTCTGCCGACTCAAGTGCTTGGCGCACGACCGCAGCTTGGCCTCGCGCGCTTGGTGCCGAGAAGGACGATTTGGCACGGCCATCGTTATTAATCGCACAACCTTTTATAATCGCGTGAATTGTGTCGCCTGCCGCAAGCGCGTCTTCGAGCCGCTTGAGAACCACAACCCCTATACCATCTCCGATCACAGTCCCGCTGGCATCAGCATCGAAGGCTCGGCACACGCCGTCCGATGAATTGATGAAGTCCTTAACGAATTGATATCCCGCCTGAGGGAAGGTGATGCTGGCCGCGCCTGCCAGTGCCATGTCGCAATAGCCGGCCGCAAGGGACTGGGCGGCGACGGCGATCGTCACTAGTCCAGTTGAGCATGAGGTTTGCACCGCCATGCTTGGACCAGTAAGGTTCAGCATGTAGGACACGCGCGAGGCAAGATAATCCTTGTCGTTGCCAAGCTCCGTCAGGAACGCGAGCGGCGCGTTCGTAGGATCAATGAGGCCGCCGCCCTTCAAATGCTGCAGCAGATAGAGGGGAAGTGATGAACCTGCGAACACCCCCGTGCGGCCCTCATGCTTGGTTGGCACGTATCCGGCGGCCTCAAGAGCCTTCCAGCAGCATTCGAGGAAAAGACGATGCTGCGGGTCCGTAAGTGTTGCCTCTCGCTTTGAGAGATTCCAGAACTCTGGGTCGAAGAGTTCCACATCCGCGATATGCGCTCCGACGGGGACATAATCGGAGCGTTGTATAACATCCTCTGGGATGCCCCTGGCCTTGAGCACCTCCTTGGAGAGCGGGGCGATCGAACAGATTCCTTGGCAAAGGTTTTCCCACAGTTCATCGACGTTGTCCGCGCCCGGCAAACGTGCCGCCATGCCAATCACCGCAATATTCATTCCTGGGTTTATCCGGATACCGGGTTGACCCTTGAACGGCTCAAGTCGGGCCCTTCCTACCGATACTGGAGGTGCCTTCGGCAACGTCCTATTTTTGGTGTGTCCACGTTCATCGCCGCGCTTTCGGATGAGAGCGACTAGCTCTTCGAAAGTCGGGTTAAGGAAAATCTCCACAACGCGGAGCTCCACTTGCAGACTTTCACGAAGCTGCGTGCAGAGACGGGCTGCCAAGAGGGAGTGTCCGCCGCAGTCGAAAAAGTTGTCGCCTGGATCGGAAGCTTCAGCATGAAGAAGGTCGCGCCAAGCGGCGCGAAGTGCCGATTCAACTTCGCATGCGCTCGCCGATGAAGTGCACGATTCTTCCACTATGTCCCGGAGGCGGGACCGGTCAAGTTTCCCATTGGCTGCGATGGGCAATTCCCTTACAGCGACAAAGTCGGACGGAATAGCATAATGTGGCACCTCAGACTTTAAATGCTCTCGCAAAGTGGCCTCCCAGCCCTTGTATTCGTTCCGCAAGACTACGTAGGCGATCAGCCTGTCAGGCTGGCCAGTCGCGCTATCTAATTCGGGCAATACGGCGGCGGACGAGACGACCGAGTTCCGAAGCAGAGCAGCTTCTATAGAGCCAGGGACAATGCTAAAACCGCGGATCTTCAGCATGAAAGCGCAGCGCCCGATAATCTCCAATTGGCCGTCAGGCAGCATACGGCCAAGATCGCCGGTGCGGAACATGATGCCATTACCGCGAAACGGATCAGGCAGGAACCTTTCTTGCGTCATCTCTGGGCTGTTGAGATATCCATTACCTATTGCATCACCGCCGATAAAAACCTCGCCCAGGAAACCCACTGGTACAGGTTTGCGCTGCTCATCGAGAACATAAACGCTCACATTGTGCTGAGGTGGACCGACCGGTACGAGTTTTTGTGCCGTCTCGGAATCGATCTCGCTCAAATCCAAATGCGTGACGTCATGAGTCTCCGCAATTCCGTAGTGATTGACAATTCTGACGTGCGGCAGCGCTTTCTTCACGCGCAAAACCAACGCCGAAGTTAGCACCTCACCTGAAAGATAAATGAATCGGAGATCCGGAAGGCGGGCGGGGACGTCAAGTATTCCGATGTTAACAATTACGTCCAGCAGAGAAGGAGTCAATAAGACTCTCGAGATTCGATTTCGTTCCAAGTAATCGATCAGCTGGCGCGGATCGTAGATAACGTCATCCGGTATCAAGTAGGCTGGCGTTCCGGCTAGGATTGGCCGCATTATCTCCCAAACCAGAAAAATATTAACTGCTTCGCGCTCATCCGGTGCATACGGCAGCGCGTGATAGCGCCACTGGTAAGAGCATACGGCGCTACGGTGAGGGCAAACGATGCCCTTCGGTTCACCTGTCGTACCGGACGAGAATACGACTTGGGCAGGCGAATCGATGTCCACCGATTTTGGATTGGCCGAACCGATTTCGCCGAGTTGCACTTGCGCTTCCCAACCATCGTCAAGTGACAGCACAACACCAGACCAGTTGCTCGGTAGGTTAGCAGCGAAACGTTTCTTAGTTACAACAATCTCGATCCCTGCCCTCTCAAGTATCCGATCGAGCGCGGCAACGGGTTGGGCTTTGTCAAGCACCGCATAGGCCGCGCCTGCCTTCAGTATTCCAAAAAGCGCGATAGCGTATTCAGGCGATGTATCCATTAAGATTCCCACACGCGAACCCGGAGCCTGACCATGTCCGAGCAGGAATTTCGATAAAATTTCCGCCAGTTCGTCGAGTTCACGATAGGTTAGGGTCCGAGACTCCGAGATAACAGCAAGGGCCTCTGGGCTCAGGGCCGCTTGCTTACGGAACTGATCGTGCAGTGGTAGCTCGGGGTAAGGTAGGGCCTCGGCAATTCGAACTGACACCGGGAGTTGTTCCTTTACTTGCTCAACCTCATGCAGGATGGTCGAGACCACTTCTGCCGTCATCGAATGAGTGTAAAAGTGGTCGCCATCGAACATAATTCGAGCAAAGCGAGACGTCGTAAGCCGGCGCCATCCGTCTAGGCCGGAGGCGTCAATTATTTCATCTTGGATCCCTCCAATCGCGGTGATCGCTGCAGCGAGAGGCGCTGCCAAATTCCGGTCGTAGGTCTCTGCAAGTTCGAAATCGGCACGGAGGGGCGGCAAGAGATAGCTATGTAGGAGTTCCTTATTTGCTAGCGCCTCACCAGGAACCATGCCAAGGATTCTGATCACATCGGCTAACTTGTCATCTGAGTATGTATACATGGCCGGTTCGTCCGCTGGCACATCTGCCGGCGGGTGGGCGGACACAACAACATGGAAGGGGGATGGCCTCCCGGCTTTCTCAAGCGAGCGGGCCACCTCATAGGCGACCAAGGCGCCTACGCTATGACCGAAGAAAATAAACGGACGGTCACTGTAACCCTGGATTGCTTCACCAACCACAGACGCTAGTACGTCCATTCTGCGAATGAGGGTTTCCGAAGACCGCTTGCCGCGCCCTGGAAGATCTACGCAAATAAGTTCAACATCGTCGGGGAAACTGTCGGCAAAATGGCGAAAAGATTGAGAACTGCCGCCGCCGTGAGGGAAGCAAAACAGCCTATATGACGGGTGAAGTGAGCGCCTTATCGTCGTCAGTATCTTTGTCGATGAGTATTTGTCATCCTGCATTTCAGCCTCCGGATAAATTGATTGGCAGTGAGCGGCGCCGACGATTCACAGCAGATAGGCGACTCTATTGAACACCTGGAGCCCAAAAGTTGCTCGGCTAGTCGTTGACACCCCGCCCTCTGCACTCAGCCTTCGGACTCTCCCGTGCACGGCGGCGACAAAATACGTCGTCTGCAGAGCGCTTCGCGTTCCGCAATGGCCGTCGACCGCGAGACTCCTCGCTGTCAATCTGGGAGTGCACAGGGCTACTGCCACGCTCTAGTATTACCTGCTGCGAGATGCGCATGACGACGCCCCTCTTAGAAGAGCTTCCATGAGGCGGAAAGTCCGATTGACGTACGACTTCGACACCGATACAACAAAGGTGCCAAACGCAAGTAAATACTTCAGTATGGAGCTTTTTCCGTTCCGATTCGTTGACGGGAATCGACAACGATTCCAGACAAAACTCCACATCCAGTACTCGTTCATCCAATTTCTGACCAAAGATCCAGTCCAATCGCCAATTCGGCTCTGTGGTCGATCCGATGAGGAGTTCTTCATCTAGAATACGGCAATTCCGCACCGAATTTCCCCGAATATTGAACAGTTGCGCCCAACGACGAGAGAGGTATGCGCCATTAATGGCTGAGTTACTTATATGAATATGCTGATAATGGGGGTTCGACAAGGTAATTGTTGCGAAAGTTATGTTTATGTTATTCAAACCCGGGAGATATGTTTTGCAACAATTCGTCACACTAGCCCGCTGACGGATCTGGGTTAGTTTGCCACTGAGCGGTGGACAGCCGCGGCGCGGCGTCCACGCGGCTGCGCGTTCAAGGGCGAGAATGTCTAGCTTCTGCGAACACGTTGGGGCATCCCCACCGTCAAGATCAACGGGACGAGCGCCAATCCCGACTGATGGCCAGATGGAACCTACTCGGCTCGGACAGCGGCCGCCCTGGGGGTCAGACCACACACTGTGTTCGACTATCTCGCATGCGGCTTGCTCGACGGGCGCCAGCTTACGAAGGGGCAGCCTGGCAAATCGAACTCTCGGATGACCAAATCAATACGCTACGAGCAAGGCTCGCACGCACCAAAGCGATCAAGGAGGAAGATCTCATGACAAGTTCGGTTCGCCGAAGACCTCGCCCCATTCGGCAAAGCCGCGATTTGAAGTGAGAATTATGGCGCCCTTCTCATAGCGGGCGTTGACGGGTTGGAAGAATAGATTGCCGCCACCGTGGACGACGGGCAGGTAGCCGATCTCGTCGACAACGAGCGAGCAGGCCGGCAGAAGAAGCGGATGCGTTCCTGCAGGCGGCCTTCGCGTTCGGCCCTTGCCAGCGCGGTGATGAGTTCGGCGAGCGTGCAGAAATAGGCGCTCTTTCCGGCCTTTGACGGCAAGGGCGATGCTCTTGCCTGTGCCGGGCGGCCCGAGGAGATGGACGACCTCGCAGCGGGCGACGAAGCCGAGGTCAGTTCCCGGAAAAGCCGGCTGCCGTGGGGCCGGAATATCGCACGCTCGCGAAGATAGGCCGTGAAGGGATCGATCACCGCTTGACGAGGCTTGCGCAGTCCGTAGGCCGGAGCCTCGAGCCCCCGCTCAATGTAAATGTTATGTGGCGGGAAGAACCCGGATTGGGCATCGATAGCTATTTGCGCAGTTTCCTACGCGATCACCACGCATTGGAGCAGTGTCGGCGCTGGGACGCGCGCGACGAGTGGCTCCAGAGCGCTTTCCTTGCATCCGCTCCAAGTGTAGATAATAATCCGGATGCTCCGCTTCTGACCTCCTTTTCGAACTATCTCCGCAGGGTGCGGGGACTTGAGCTGAAGACCCACGAAGGCGTTCTCCTGGGTGGCGGAGCTTTCTTCCATCACCACCATTCCGGCCAAGACCTCGACATGCGGGGTGGAGCGCCAGTACCGAGGCTGGACGCCCTACTGCGGTTATATCAGCGTGGCAAAAAACACGCTGCGGAGAATCTCGGCTGGGTTTTCTAAGTCCGATTGCAGCACTGATAATGAGTAAGACGCATAAGGGCATCGACCGCGGTTACTCTTTGACCCTCAGGACGAACAATTAGCGGATTTATCTCGGCTTCAATGAAGCGCTTCTCGTTTGCAATCGCGAACTCGGCGAACCTTTGGATCGCGTCAACCGCCGCCTCGACGTCGCCTCTTCGCCGGCCACGCCATCCATCAAATAGCGGGAACAGCGTGAGGCTGCGCAGCGTTTCATCGATAGTGTCGCGTGAGACAGGCAAAAGAACCGAAGCAGTATCGCGAAGCAGCTCGGTTTCTGTGCCGCCTATGCCTATCGTGAGGACAAGGCCAATCGAGCTCACTCTACGGATTCCCACGAGAAGTTCGCCGACTGCATCATTGACCATCTCCTCTACTAAGAAGTTCCGAATGGCGAACTCGGGAGCGGCTCCGCTTAATTTCTTTGCCATTGCGCGCACGGCTTTCCACGCTGCTTCGGGAGTGCCCAAGTCTAGTACAACAGCTCCCAGCTCGCTTTTGTGAACAAGGCCCGCGCCAAGCGCTTTCACTGCGACAGGAAAGTTCAGCTCGGCCAGTCCGTCTGTGTGCTCCGGCGTCACCACGACTCCGCGTGATACAGCTATGCCAGCTGCCCACAGCTCGCCTTTGGCAGCTGCTTCATCGAGCAGCACGCCCTCGCCCGATATTTTAGCGTACTTTGGCAAGACGATTTCTTTATCCGGCCGTCCGGAGAGGGCATCAGAGAGTTCCGATAAGCGTATCGCATTTGCTACGGCACGCAGGCCATCCTCCAACCCCTGCAGCGGGACCAATCCGTCCGAGATCATTCGGTTTCGAACATCTTTCGGTAAAGCTTCCGGCAAAGTATTGACAAAAGCAGCGGGCAAGCCCTGCTCGCGCGCCGCCTGTGCGAATGCTTTTGTGGTGATGTCCCAGCTTTTAGGATCGCACCCGCCTTCAGGCGGGTAACACATAACCTGCACGGTCATATCGCAAGCGTCCGAAAAGAAGGCCCGATAGATATTAAGGTTCTGTTCAAAGTCCGCGTTGTTGTTATGCGCAGCCGATATATCGAGTGGATTGGCAGAGTGAACAAAGCACGGCAGATGCTTCTCCAGCTCTGCCGCCGCATCGTCTGAGGGCGGGTGTAGGTCAAGGCCGTTAGCCTCCGCGATGTCACCTCCAAGCACTGCATAGGAACCCGAACTGGTTGCGAACCTCGTTCGCCGTCCTCTCGCTCTGGGCGCATAGACCAACATCTTCAATGTCTCTAGCGCCTCCGTAGGTGTAGCCACTTCGACGAAACCGAGCCGATTGAAAAGTGCCGAGGCGACGACCGCGTCTCCCGCAAGTGATGCGGTGTGTGACTGAGTAGCGCGACAACCAGCACTTGTCCTGCCACCCTTGATCACCACCACAGGAATGTTCGTTCTCGCCGCTTTGAGACCCACAGCCGATAGCAATGTCGCGTCGGGAATACCCTCGAGATAAAGGTTGATTGCTCGAACTCGGTTATCGTCCAAAACGACTTCCATGATCTCAGCTGCACTAATCATCGCCTGGTTGCCAAGCCCGACCGAGTATGCCAGCGGCAGAGACCGGTCGGCGCATCCAAGGTCGGACAGATACGACCCGCCGTTGCTAATAATAGCAACGCAACCGTTGTCCTCGTGATCACCAAAATGGTCCATCATGAAAACGGATCGATCGGCAAAGTTTGCCACACCCGGACAATTCGGGCCAATGATTGGCATTTCACCTGCCGCTTTAACTAAGGCGCGCTGCGCGTTTTCCCCGTCACGCATTTCAGAGAAGCCGGAGCTATTGCAAATCGCACCTGCGACACCGATCTTTGATAAGTCACGTACTACGCTCGCAAGTTTCTCGTGCGGCACAGCCAAGAAGGCGACGTCGGGCACCACTGGCAGGCCGGCCACCTTGGGTATACAGGTTATCCCTGCCAATTCTCTGCGGCGAGGATTCACAATATAAATATTCCCTCGAAAGCCACACGCACGGCAATATGCAACAGCTGGCACGATGGCCGGGCCACCGACAAAAACTGCATTTTTCGCCGACAACATCCTCTTAATCCTTTCGCGCCTGTCACCGTTTTTGCTGCAGTACTCCAATATACTTCTCCATCGATACATCCGACCTTCTATGATACGACGAACTCACAGGTATGGTCGCTTTTCCCTTGTTTTCCGGTTCTGCTTGTACATTCCATGTGCCTGATGAGTTGCTTATTCTGGCCGCGCCACGTCTCCTTAACGAGGCATGTCCCAGAGCGGCGACATCCAGATAGCCACCGTCAATCTCAGAGAACCCGGGGGCGGCGAGGCCGAGCCCCGGGGCCGCTCACGTGTTCTCGGTGCAAATGAGGGAAATTCTCAACGAGTCGTGCAAACTTGTGCACGCCGCAGGTAGTTGGCTGATAAAGGGCCGGCTTATTGTTTGAGACGCAGCTTTCCATCGGAGCGATGACCGCGTCATAATCGGCATCTAGGAAGAACGGAAGCGAATAACTGTCCTGTCCCGAAGTGTTTACCACCCGATGCAGGTTGGCAAGGTAGCGATTGTTTGTGAGTATTTGCATGAGGTCGCCGATGTTGACGACGAAATTGCCGGGAACGGGATTGCCTCCGACCCATATGCCGTCGTGGTTTAAGACTTGAAGCCCGCCCACGCAGTCTTGCGCGAGAATCGTAAGATTCCCAAAATCCGTATGGGCCCCAACGCCAATAACCTTCTCGTCGACCACTCCGGTTTGAGGCGGATAGTGTGCCAGACGTTGAATCATGATCGGGCGCTTCATCTGGCCTTGAAAGAAATCGGCGGGCAAATCGAGGCTTAACGCGATGCCACAAAGTATCTTTGTCGACAGCTCGTTCATGACTTGATGGTATGAAGAGACTGTTTCCCGAAATGCGGGCAGACTGGCCGGCCACTGATTAGGCCCGAAGAAGGGACTCTCGACGCCCTGACATTCGGAACCGACATCGAAGCACTCCTTCAAGTCGTTGGTTCTGGCCGGATCCGAGTTCTCACCGAAAAACTGGATATACCCTCGCATTGTCGTGCCCGAATTGCCGATATGAAGTTTCTTCTTTTCCGCGGCTGGCAGATCAAAAAAGGCGCGGGCTTCGGTAAAGGTCTCGTCTATTAACCGCGTAGGTACCCCGTGGTTCTTGATGTACATAAACCCGGTGTTCGTCAGCGCCCATCGAATTTCCTTCGCCACCTTTCCCAAGTCGCTCGCGTCGAAAAGCGGGGCCAGGTCGACGAGTGGAATTTTATCGAAGGACTGCCGCCCTGCCCCACCGCTTTCGTCGAATTGGATGATACTTGAGTAGACCATATATTCTTGTGCTTCTGAGACAGATTTATGTATTTGTCGGTTTATGCGCACAGTTGGCGACCTCACGATAACAATTCTCCACGTTTTCGTGCAGTTAAAATACAACGCGCACCTACTTGAATGTCAGCCCTGTCTCACAACTTCTCTTTGTGATCGTGGATTTTCCACCGCAGACGGTATCAGAACAAATTGTCCGCCGTTATTAATATATATGAAGTTTTTTTCACATGGCATAAACCGTCCAACGCGCGCAACCGAATGTGGCCTGCGTCGAAATAGAAGGCTCTCCCTGGTAGACATTCGCATTCAACAGCCACGCGAACCTCGCAGAACGAGAATTGCCCCGCACCCTCAACCAGGGCTCCGGGAGCCTGAAAAGGCCAAAATCCAAGGGTGGCAGCGCGGATACGCCCCTGGCGCAACCCGGAAAATTTCACAGGGCCACTATGGGCGGCGGCAGTGAGATGGATAGGTATGGCGCGATGACACCTTGTCGGCTGCTTTGTTCCATCCGCCATAGAGAGCTCACCGTAAGCGCAAATTTCCCCGCACCTTTTGCCATCGAGTGGGTTGATGCATGAGAAGCTACGCGGGAAGGCGCGAGGTGGACCATCGTCGTACGATCAACCCGAAACATAGACTATCATGCCCGAAGTCGAAGATATCAGCCGCACAATATCTGTATTGGATCAAGCCCGCAAAGTTCTCGTCGTTGTAGAAATGATTCAGAATAGCTGGCTGGTAGCTGGAATCCCTCTCAGAGTTCAGCGACTCCCCCTCAAGAAGCTCGATCCGCGATCCCGATGCATTGCTCGGTATGATCACGCGCAGGCGATTAGAGGCGGAGGCTGCGGGCATGCCGGTCGACCGAGTCGCGTCCGCGTTCGAGGCTGAGCGAAACGGCTTCTGGCTGGCCCGGTGGCTGCAGACGCGAGGCATAGAGGCGCACGTCATCATTCGACCAGCGTCGCCGTGACCCGTGAACGCCGACGGGCGAAAACCGACCGGCTGGACACGGCCTTGCTGGCCTCCATTGGGCAGATCGAGATCATAGACGCCGCTCCTTCGGCTTCTCGACCACGCGGAGCGCCCAGTAATGCGCGTCCTCTTCTTCGAGGTATCTGCCGTCGCTCAGACAGTGTAGAGGCTCAACGACCCCCGCCTCCTGCAGACGTAGCACCTCATCTTCAAACGATGTCGCCTCGGCATAACTCTTGCGGGTACTTACGACGACGAATCCTTGCGGACGCGTAACGCGCGCCAGTTCGCGCAGACCATCTGGACGGACATGCCCAACGGTGAAGACCCCGCAGCAGACAGTCATGTCATAACTCGCGTCGGGGTAGACTGTGAGCGAACTGTTGAGGTCGACATAGTCTCGTACGTCGCGGTAAACCCCGGTTTCCCGCGCCTTCTCGACCATCGATTCGGAGAGATCGAAGCCGTCGATTGACCGGAAGCCGAGGCGCTCCAATTCCATACCGACAAGACCCGTTCCGCAGCCCGCATCCAGAATTGTGGTGACTGCTCGTTCTCGGTCGACATAGGCGGTCTGCAGTGCACCCGTGAGTTCCGCTACAATGATCGGGCCGCAATATTGCTCGCGTTCGACATCCAGCTCGTAGGAATCGGCCCATCCGCGATAGTACTTGGCCAAACGGTTGGCGTCGCCGTTAAGGGCGTGGGACTCCTTGATCCGCTTTTGTGCGGCTTCCTCGAATGCAATCTGTTTGGCCGAGCTTTTCATGCATTTTCTCCGTGTGGCAATGAGATGCAACCAATCGCCGTCAGCAGCGACTGTGACGGTCTGGACTCTCTTGCCAGCATCAACTGATTTCATCCCGTTTGTCTGAACCACGATCGGATTTAGCTATCGATCGAATTCGAGCCTCATCCAAGTGACCCATATATGAGCAGAGTGACAGCCGGGTCGCAGATTGCAAGTTGAGATTTTGTGAACTTATGCTGTCTGATATGATGTTAATACGCCTTTTCCATAATATTGTCAAAATATTGCAATGACTATCTTAACATAACTTTTAGGATTATCCATTGATTATTTTTCACCGTCTGCCACACTGATTGACAGCTTCTGCCCAGAAAGACGAGACAGGGGCAGGACGCCGCCGCCCGTTTTGGCTTTCACAATCGGGCGATCCGTCGGCCGAATAGCACCGTCCTTCCAGGCAGTCCGCAAAGTCGCCAGGAAAAGGTCGATCGGCTGGGCCGCCCCGTCAGGGCACACGGCCGGCGAAGTGTCGGCAAGCGCAGCGAGCCGCTCCTGCATGGCGCGGATATCGCGCAATATCAGGACAGGATCGAGTCCGGCGTAGATTTCCTGCAGTCGGGAGCGGACTGCATCTGACGTGCGAGCGTCGGCAACCAGACGCTGATGCGGCGTAGCTGGCGGACTGTACGTCTTGCACATACGCGCGCCGTCGCGCTGCTTCGCGATCAACTTGAACGACGGTTGAAAGAAGTTCACGAACAGCCGCGCTGACCGGTAGAGCTTCGCTAGCCTGAATATCTCACCAAAAGAAGTGCATCGGCCCCGAGAATCTGAGAAACTGCTTTTGCAACAAAGAGTTATCTGATTCAGGAACGGGGTCCGATGCAGACACACTGTACTTCCGAGCGGCTTGAATTTGAAGGCTTCGACGGTCACAAAGTTGTGGCTGGTTTCGACGGCGGAGCCATTAGCTCAGACGCTGGCGCCTTGCTTCTGCGTCACGTTGATCGGGCCATAGGGCTGTTCGGCCGGGTGGCCTCTTGTTTCGTCGATTACCGCAATCAGGATCTCACGGTTCACAGCGTCTGCACGCTGGTCGGGCAACGCATCGCAGCGATCGCGCTGGGATACGAGGACGTCGACGACCACGACACGCTTCGCCACGACCCGGTGCTCGCGCTTGTGTCGGAACGCCTGACGCCGAAGCGAGAAGATTGTGCGGTGCTTGCTGGCAAGTCGACGCTGAACCGGCTGGAGCACGGCCGGGTCGGGGAGCCGACGCGCTATCACAAGATCAGTTACGACAAGGTCGCGTTGGAGGCCTTGTTCGTGGACCTGTTCCTGGAAGCCCACGACAAGCCGCCGGCCGAGATCGTGCTCGATCTCGACGCCACCGATGATCCGCTGCACGGCCGGCAGGAAGGCAGGTTCTTCCACGGCTACTACAACTGTTACTGCTACCCTGCCGCTCTACATCTTCTGCGACCGGCACCTGCTGGCGGCAAAGCTCAGGCGTTCCAACATCGATGCCAGCAAAGGAGCGGTCGAGGAGGTCGAGCGGATCGTGACCCAGATCCGCAAAACCTGGCCTACGGTCCACATCATTCTGCGCGCCGATTCCGGCTTTGCGCGCGAGGAACTGATGGCCTGGTGCGAGATCAACCGCGTCGACTACGTCTTCGGGCTCGCCCGCAACGAACGGCTGGAAACCAAGATCGCCCCGGCCCTCGAGGAAGCCTGTCTGGTCTCCAGGAAAAGCGGCCAGGCCGCCCGGGTCTTCCGCGACTTCATGTGGTCGACAAAAGACAGCTGGTCACGCCGCAGGCGGGTCGTGGCCAAGGCCGAATGGATGACGCAGGGCGCCAATCCGCGCTTCGTCGTGACCTCACTCAAGCCGGAGCGCTGGGCGGCACGGGCGCTTTACGAGGAGCTCTACTGCGCCCGCGGTGACATGGAGAACCGGATCAAGGAATGTCAACTCGACCTCTACGCCGATCGTACCAGTGCCAACACCATGCGCGCCAATCAGCTGCGGCTGTGGTTCGCCTCGTTTGCGTATGTCCTGATCTGCGCCCTGCGTCGCCTCGGTCTTCCCCATACCCGGCTCGCCAACGCCAGCTGCGGCACGATCAGATTGAAACTGCTGAAGATCGGCGCACAGGTGCGCGTCTCGGTTCGCCGCATCAAGGTGGCGATGGCCTCAGCGTGTCCCTATGCCGAGGAGTTCGCCCTGGCTCACGCCCGAATACGTGCCGCGGCTCTGTGACGCCGCCGGACCCGAACCCTTCTCACAAACAACAGAGGATACATTGCTGAGGAACCCGACCGTCGCAACACCGCGGCGCTGATCGCGCCCGTCCTCGAACTCCACAGCCATGCCAGTGCCCGCGCCGAGTCACAACGGAGCCTGGCGCTAGATTCGGTGAGATAAGCGGGCTAGCCGCGCGACGGCCTCCAGCCCTCGAACCGACGATATCCGACGATCCTGCGCACCACAGCGCCATTCTTCTTCTCGACGAACGCCTGGTCGTTCTTGCGGTGGGGGCGGCAGCGCGTGGAGACGCGATGTTGGCGGTGGCGCAATAGGCTTCAGCCTCTCGTTCATGAAAACGGTGCGTTGTCCGTATCCAGGCCGAGAGCGCGAAGGGCAGTTGCTTGCGCAATCCTGTGAGCACCGTGCTCCGTCTGTTCGCGAACCAGCAGCGGTGCACATTCGTTCAGCCGGTCGCGATGTCGGTGAGCATGAGGGTTTGGATGAAGCTGCCGCGAGCCGAAGGGCCGCTATGGGCTACGAGGTCCGCCTCAACGAAGCCTGGCGCTGGATCGTCCCAATCCGCCGACGTTCTAATGGGAAAGCTCCGTCGCAGGGGGTGCGCTGCGGGTCGTCGTCGGGACGTCCCAAGCCTGCTCGGATCGGTCCCAGCGCCCTGTCGATCGTGGCCGCGCTCATCGCCAGCAATTTGCCCCGGATTTCGGGCGCCAGGTCAAAATGACCGTGCCGTTCCATCGCTCGAGAAGGACCGGCAGCAACGCCTTCAGCCGCTTGCCGCAGACGCGGTCATATGCGTCCCATAGCAATATGAGCGCATTGCGTTCCGCTTCATCATAAATCCGCGGCCGCGCTCGCCGGCCTGAAAAACGGCCCCTTACCGCGTCGCAACAGCCGCATCGCATCTTGCGGTGAAAGCCCTGATGACGACGAATTCATCCAAAATTCTGGCCTTCTCCGCTCGCGTCGAAGCACGATAGCGCTCTGAAACCGCAGCCATCAGTTCTTTCCGTGTCGCCATGCTCAGCCGTCCCATAATTGCCCCTGCTCATACCTTTTGGGATGGAGCAACTTATGTGAGGCAATGGCTGAACATTTAGGAACATTTTCGACGAGGCAATGCGAGTCTCACCTTGTTTGTCGCCGCTTGCCTTGACCCTGCGCACGATATCAGATGCGCTCGAAGAGATGTTTTCGAGTACGCCATGAAGATCTTCGCCAGGTCCAGTGAGCGCGACGGTGGTCCCGAGCTTAGCGACCAGTGAGACGCCGAGTTCCTTTTCAATAGCTTTGATCCGCCTGCTGACGGTAGCGGGCGTGATGTTAAGTTCAGAGGCGGCAAGTTTCAACGAGAGATGCCGTCCCAGTGCTTCGAACGTCTCCAGATCGCCCAGGCACGGGAGATCGTAGTAGGGATGCTTCATTAGATCCTCCATCAGATCAGCAGGGCTGTCGGCGGTGCGTTCATTCCGTACGTCGCCTTGAAGAGAGTGCGACTCGGGATTAGCTTGACGTGAGAGAACCGAAATACGGGTCGACCGACCCGACCACGTACACCGTACACCGAGGTTAGCTACATAAGTAATACCCGTACTGAACACCTTTGAGGTGCGCTCCTACGGGGTGGCGCCAAACTCGGGACGGGCGGCGAAGTGGCTGCGGGGTCAACCGCTTCCACTCAATGCCGCGCAACAGCGCGCCGGCCCATCCCAAGAGGGTTTCGACATAAGCTCCCGCGCCGTGATCCTTGGATCGGCAGTTCGATCGCTCCTCGTGGGTGGAAACCGCTGGTGGCCATAGGACATGGCCGCTCTGCTTTGCCATCCCAAATTCTACGAGGTCGGCTTCCGCGCTCGGCGGACGTGATCGAACGCCAGTCCTTTCTCGCCGGCAGCGGCATCGAACAGCATGAACTGGCGGTGGCCGCGAATGATTCGCCGGTAGACGAAGGTGTCATCCTCGGTCAGCCAGAAGGATACTACAGGGACATACGGGTGAGCTGCCATAGCGATTGCTAATCGTGACCGCACGCCCAAAGTCGGTTGGAACAGCAACGAATCCACAGCCCTGGACCGCTAGCCGGCGGCTGCATTCCAGCCGACGCTATCCCAAGCCAACGTCGCAGGGTTCAAGGACGGGTGTGCATAGGCGTACCCTTTCTTGTGGCTTTCGATTCGTGCAGGGACTCTGCCGAAGCCAAGCAGTATTCATGCCAAGCGGAAAAAATCCCGGAACCGAGAGCGAGCCAATGGTCTTTGTCTTGTTTGAGACATTATCGTTGTCGAGGACACAACATTGATTGACATTAACGCGTTATTCGGGCGCAAACCGACCTAGCCTCGACGAATTCTCTGAAGGGCTTTCGGGCTGTACGTGCCCAAGCTGCCTCCAGAGCAACGGTCTGCCTTCTTGAGTGGTTTGTCTGGTGTTCCCCGGAGACGGGCCGAGGAGCGCTCTCCCATCGTGCTCCTGCAAAGCTCGAGTAATCTGTCGGGCGGACCGGACTTGCTATTGGTTGCTGGCTGACTGACAAAAGCTTGGGTTTCAATTTTGCAGCGAGGTGGCGCGAGCTCGCTAGCGATTTCGACGCGGCGGTTTGATGAGATCGCAAGAATCGACGTCGAGTGCTTTGGCCAACCGACCGAGGACAGTTACGCGCTTGCAGAGACTCGGCCGCGCTCGATTGAGCCGACGTAGCGCATGCTGAGTTCTGCGCGCGCTGCCAATTCCTCCTGCGTGAGACGTTGGTCATTGCGTACACGACGCATGTTGATGGCCATGATCTCGCTGAGATCCATGGCGCGATACGGACCAGAATCGGAAACTATCGTTCTAAAGATGTAATTCCTAGTCGTTAAAGCGATTAGAGAACGCGTCGGTCACTCAGCGGGGCGGCTGCACCCTCTTGTATGTTGAACGGGCATGGGTCGATAATGACGGGAAAGATTGCAGATCAGGTAGCAAGTCGGGGTAGCCTTCGTTCATGAAGGCATGGTCCCGGCGGACGGCACGGTGGATGCAGTCGCGCAGATGGTCGCGGGGATCGGCCCAGTAGGCGCGGACCCGCGGCTCGCCGAGCAGTGCGCGGCAATATCGCGGTAGGAGGCTTTTGCAAGCGAGCCGTCAAGCGCCCGCAGGACGAAGCGCAGGCTCCGGCCGCGCGCTTCGGGCGGGAACAGTCTCGGCGGCAAGCCTGCCTGCGTAAGCAGGCAAGCATGACTGTGGGCCTCCTGGCAGGAATGACCCTGCCATTGGAGACCTGGCATCAGGCCCAAACAGCCTGTGCAGCGGTACAGGTTAGGACGACTGCGTCAGCCGAGAACCTTCCTGGAGGCGGAGAAGCGCGCCACGGCCTGCGTGCGAGTGCGCACGCCGAGCTTCTTGATGGCGTTGTCGAGATGGAAGGCGGCAGTCCGGCGCTTGATGCCAAGAATGCTACCGATGTCCCGGGCGGATTTGCCGTGCACCGCCCATTCAAGGCATTCATACTCGCGCGGTGTCAGCTGGACCCCGTCAATCACCCGGTCGGCGGAGAGCTTGCGGCGAACACAGACATGAAAGCAGGTTGCCATGAACCGGAAAGCGTCTTCGTAGCGTTCGGCAACGCGCAGGAGCGCCGGATCCGGCCTGTCGGCGGCAAAGCTCATGGCAGCGACGTTGCCGCGCTTGTCCAGGATCGGGATCGTCAGCCCGCAGCGGATGCCAAAGGCGGCCGCCTCGTCGAACAGCTTCCGCTCAAACTGCGACAGGCTGGTCCGGCCGTCGTGAAGTCCCCATAGAAAGACAGACTGACCTCCCTGCGCCCGGGCGATCACCGGATCGATGACGTGATAGCGGTTGCTTAGATACCGAGATGTCCAGCGAGAGGGATAATTCGAGATCAGCCTTGGCCTTGCCGGGGCTCGCGGCGGCAGCGACAGATAGGCAAACCTGACGAGGTCGAACGCTGCGGCAGCATGCGCCATGGCGTCGCGAAAGCCCCGCTCGTCGACGCTTTCCGACAGCCGTTCCAGAAACGTCTCGAAGACAAATTGCATAGCCTCAAAGCTCCCTCAATGCTTCTGCCGAGCTATCCAGCGCTAGGACCAGACGAAGCCCCACGACTACCACCTCGATGAGCACCGGTCCGCGGACGACGACGGGCTCATCGCCGCCCGGCATTCACACTAGGCGCGCACCTTGGCGACGACATCTCTCGGGCTCCCGGAAGCTCGAGCGTGGTCACGGGCAAATTGGCTTCCACGTCCAATTGTCGGAAATCCTTCTTACGACGAGGCCATTCCCACGCCAATCTGCAGAAATCGACTGCCATCCCAGCGAAATTGGCAGGACGAAATACGCTCGCTTACGCCCGTTAGTCCTGCAGAAATAGGCTGAGTGGTCGCTTCAAGAAAAGCGCACAAAGTGAGCGCGACTGATCGCGTCATCTTGCTCGATTCGGATGGCAACCCGGATCTCGAGTCATCTTGCACGGTGTGGGGTGCGTCCCGAACAAAGCATCGAAATTGATCTGCGTCGAACCTGCCAATAGCGAGTCAACACCGGCACTAACTTGAGAGGTGTCTCATGAGCGGCTTCGAGACACCGAATCAACTTCTGATTACCGCCGAGGGCAGCGTGCCATTCTCGACCGCGTTGATCATCCAAATTGCTGAGCCTTCGCCTCTCTCGGCGCTGTTCGTGAACCATCGTCCGACTTTCTGGTGCCACACCAGGAATCGCTTGAAGTCAGCGTTTTGCGCAGCGGAATTCATTGGCCGCCTAGGCACGGTGATGCCGCGTTGTCTCGGGTGAGCGATAGCATTGCTGCCAAAATTAAGAGCGCGCAAAAAAGTAAACTGGCCCGTGAGTTTATTTCCGCTGCTTGGATAGAATCCACAATACAATAGCGCGACAAAACGCCAGTTCGGTATTTACTTCCTATTATACGATGCTTAAGAACGCGACGGGAACGTTTCCGTCACCTGCCATCTTTTTGGTTTTGAACTGCGGTCTGGTGGTGCCGTTTGTTTGCAACCGAAACGCTAGTCCGCGCCCTCAGCGAGTCGGTATCTAGTGCCGAATGGCCATTTCCTATTGCACCCACCTGGACCAACGGCCATGACTGACGACAATCTTTACAAGCCTGGCGAAACCGCCCCAAAATCTGGGCAATATGAGATCATCGGACCGCGTGGCGGCGGTACCGGTGTCGAGCGCACGGTTGTGAAGGGTGAACCTCTCCCCCCTACTCTTGCGCCCGGCCAGAAGTATCGCCTGACCGACCCTACGAAAACCAAGTAATCGGCATCGGCGGCAGTCCTCCCACTGCCGCCGAAATTTACCTTCGTAAGATCTGTCATGCTCGAACACGAATATACTGTTCTCGGCGGCGTCAACCGTGCGCGCATCGGCCACTATCTGGGTATCGTCTCAGGTGTGGTGTCCGCTGGCGTCGTTTTCCTGCTGCTCTCCGCCATTGATATTGCCAAGACATTTGGCCTTGCGGCAAACTTGCCGCCATCGGTCCTGTCGCTGGTTAGCGCCGGGGCCGTCTTTGTCGTGCTCTATTGGTTGCTCGAAAAATACGCTTGGAAATGGTGGCCGCTGGCGTCCGTGCTGAAGGTCCCCAATCTGGCCGGCGAATGGGCCGTGCAAGGCCAGACGATTAACGCCGACGGCAGCCATGGCCACGAGTGGAGCGCAACTATCACCATCGTTCAGAGCTGGGACCGTATCCGGGTTCGTTTAAAGTCCGCACAATCTGGCTCAAATAGCACAAGTGCCGCGCTGATCTACGACCAGGCCGATGGATTTAGGTTGTTCTACTCCTACAAGAACGATCCCAACATCAACGAGGTCGAGCTGCGATCACATCGGGGCTCGGCCGACATCACCTTCGCCAAGGACTTGAGGTCCGGCAATGGAGAATATTTCAACGGGCACGGCCGCTTCACCTTCGGCAAGATGGCCCTTACGAGGATGTAAAAAATGGCAAGAGATATAGAAAGGCGTCTCCGCCAGCTGAAAACCCGTCGCGTCGGGATGGACCGGCTCGGCCGGCTGAATGAGGTCGCAAAACATGAGGTGTTGACAAAAAGCTTGGCGGAGGAAGCGTGGCAGATACGTGCTCTGTCGCAGCCCTATACACGCTACGCCCTCGGCGCCATGGCAGAGGTTGGTCCCGATTACACTCAGAAAAGTATCGAGACCGCCGAACGTGTTGGTAAGCAGCTGAAGGACAAACTCGAATCCAATGGATGGTCTGTCGATTGTCGGCTCCAAGGCTCCGTGCCGCTGAATGTCCACATCCGCGGCGTGAGCGACGTCGATCTCCTGAATCTTGATGCGGATTTTCTGACCTACTATAGCGCAGGCGCCAGGGCGCTGGCCGGATATTATTCCACCCCCGCCACCGAAACGTCTCGCGATCGACTGTTGCGGCTCAGAAAGGAATGCGAAAAAATACTGGTCGACGCCTACCCTGCCGCCGATGTTGATACGTCTGGGGGTAAGGCCATCTGCATCGCCGGTGGCAGCCTGGCGCGTCCGGTCGATGTCGTGCCCTCGCATTGGATCGATACTGTGGAATACCAGCGTACTCTCCAATTGCGTGATCGCGGCGTCAAAATCGTTAATAAGAAGATTCCCGAGACGATCGAGAACATGCCATTTCTGCACATCGATCGGGTTCACAATCGGGACCTGCTTGAAGCGGGCGGGGGCCTCAAGAAGTCAATACGTCTTGCCAAAAACGTCAAGAACGACGCCATCGAAGATGGCAGAGATGTCTCCCTCCCGAGTTTCGATATCGCCGGCGTAATGTTCCACGCAGACCAAGGCGCGCTGAAAGTCGGACAGGTTTACGAGTTGGCTATCCTTGCCGAAACGCAGCGTTTCCTGGAGCTGCTGCGGAACAACAAGGCCTATGCTCGCACGCTCGATGTTCCAGACGGCACGCGTAAAATCTTCGATTCCGAATCAAAATTCGCGGGCCTTGACGTTCTGTCGGCTGAAGTCGATGACCTCGCCCGCGAAGTGGCCAAGGAGCAGTCGCGGATGATCCGCCAATATGACGCCCTCCCGCTGGAAGTGAGTCGTAAGGCCATCGAAGGGGTATACGTGCCATCCTGACGTCTGTCTTCGGTTACCGCATTCGGGCATGGTCGGCGGCTGGAAATGGCAATGTTAAATTTAGACTGCCCGGATCAACGTACGAGACGTGGACCTAGGCGTCGTTCGCCCGGCAAACCAGTCCTCTTAGCTGGTCACTCACCAGCAACATCAGGCATAGAGCTGGCCGTAGACGTTCTCACCAAAAGGCGCCACGTGGTTCGCCAACGGAGGAGGAACTGACGTCCGTTTGGAGGTGTACAAGTTTCCAGCCCGTGCCATGGAATCACGGCCGCCAACACGGCCCTATATCGACGCGTCATAGCGGCGCACCGCCAACCAGGTCAAAACGTGGCCCGCTGTGATTTCAAAGCTAACGTCGAAGCGTTCACCCTTGGGCAATTCCTGACAAAGGGTTCGTGTCAGATGCAGTCGTAGACGCCCGTCTCGAGGCACCGCTCGCAGTTGAGCACAGTCGAACCCGAAAAAGTGCCTAGCCGTCGGATAGAGCGCTTTGAAGAGAGTTTCCTTCGCTGAAAAAAGCAGAGTGACTAGGCAGTCTGGAGAAAGAGCGGACTGTCGAGCTATCAATGCACGTTCATCGTCGTCGACGGTCGTGCTCAGAAGCGCTTCCAGCGCATGGCCGCTGGCCGTCGCCTCCACGTCGACACCTGCTTGGCATGTTCCGTCGGCGATGGCGAAACACGCACAGTGCCCTCTTGCATGCGATATCGAACCCGCAGAACCTGGAGGCCACAAGGGGGCCCTGTCTGGGCCGATGGGAATTTGGGGAGCGGGTTGACCCAGCATATGCAATGCAGCGCGAGCGATCGCTCGACCCGCGAGAAACTCGGCACGACGAATGGGCAATGCCCGGGACAGGCTGACGGGAGTCTCTATCGCCAGCTCATCAAAAAGATCCTCCGTGTAGCTCTCTAAGTCAAAGCGCCCATGCACAAGGATAGCATCGGGCATACGGGGATCATGCAACTCGACATTGACGAAGAATCCGCGAGACCTGGCCAATAGGCGATCATGGTCGCCACTGATACGGGCGATCATCCCGTCACATGCAGGGAAAACTGCACTGGCCATGCCCAACCAAGCCAAGCTTTTGCATGCGGATAGTCAATGCGGATCAAAAGGCGACAGCGTACGATCTTGATGGATTTTGCACTCCGAGCAGATCGGTCTGCATCGACTACACGGGTGCAAGGAGTGGAGCGTCTGTCACTCATAACGGGAGGGATGGATCTTTCCTTCGGTGCTGCTATTTCTGATCATTGGACTAGCGTTGGCCAATTCGTTCGCTGAAGCCTGAACATTGGAAACCGCTGAAGGTTGCAGCTTGAAGGTCTCATCGTCGCGGCACCTTCCCCGGCTGCCTTGCTTAACGAACCTGAAGGCTGTGTGGCCTGAGCAAGTTGCCACGCTCACCAAAGTTTCCTGTCCGCAAGTGAGATCGCCGCGTCTACCTCACCGAGCTGTCTACCACTCCCGGTGCGTTGGTGGATGTATAATTTTGTAAAATTCAGCTCTAGACTAGCCGACGCGTTTTCGAATGACAGTTCGCAGCGAAATCTGGCTGAGGTTACCAAAATCGAGTCCGTGGCCGCCTCAGGCGAGAGTTCCATGCCGTAGCGCCCAACCGACAGACGGCAGCAAACCGAAGTCCGTGTTTGCCGAATTTCGGCTGGGATTTGGAAGCAAATCCATATCGCCGAAACCGCATGAGCTGCGGAATGGCAACGGCCTTCGTCGATGAGCTCTGGGTACCTTCCGGCCAGGCGCGAGCGTCCAGCAATTGGCCGATTCCACTTGTCGGGCCGAACCAGATCCGTATGGCTGACGCCAAGTGCCAATGCCAGCTCGTAAATCGTAACGATGGTCGCATTCCGGCGTCCCTTGTCCAGTCCGCTGATATACTGCTGACTGAAGCCGGAAATCTCGGCAAGCTGCTCCTGCATCAGACGCTTCTTCTGTCTGATCCTCACCACATTCCGTCGGACCAATTGGCGATGCCCATGCGCCCGAGTCTGCCATAATCCGTCTCGTTGGCGCGTTGCTTCTCGAGCAAAACGAGGAATGGGCCCTGCAGCGGGCCCGCTTACTGACACTGGAAACCATCAGTCAGATGAGCGATGATCCCCGCTGATCAGCCTGCCACTGGAATCCAAACCTCTAGTGTTCGAGCCTCGGGACTTGCCGCAGAAATGCCGACTGGCTCTTCAGCGCGCAAGCACCCATTATGACCGGAGCTTTGACAAAATCTCGCATGGATCGGCGCCGAGCGCAGCTGCCACGTCGAGAAACTCAACGACGTCGAGCCGCCGCTCTCCACCTTCGTACTTGGCGACAAATGATTGAGGACGGCCAAGCTTTTCAGCGATCTCCGCCTGGGTCAAGCCCTGAGCTTTGCGGAGCGTAACTAGCTGATCCAGGAACTGCTGGTGACGAGGTGACCGAAGAGATTTGGGCATGTTGGCAAACCGGTCGTGAAAGGACCGGTCGACCCAGTAATCACGGTTTCCATTTATCCCATTTTCGGATATTCTGTTTCGACGAACGGATGACCAGCGGCCAATGCAAACTGGTAAGCCTCTGACCCCTAAACTGTCGGACGAAGTGCCTTGGTCGGAAAGCCTGACGGCTTACGACAAGGCGCATTTCACGATCTATATGCGCTTCCTCGATGCCGCGGTCGACGAGGCCAGCTACGAGGAGATGGCGCGGCTGATCCTCGGCATCGATCCGCAGCGCGAACCGATGCGCGCCCGCAATGCCGCGCGCAGCCACCTCGATCGGGCGAACTGGATGGTGACCACCGGCTACAAGAAGCTGTTCGCCGGCTGACGGGAGCGCGCTTCAAGACCTTCTGGGGGATGTCTAGCCGAGGAAGTCGGCATAGCCGCCGTTCATGAAGACATGACCGCGGCGAACGGCGCGGCGGATGCGGTCGCGCAGATGATCGCCGGGGGCGACCCAGTCGGCGCGCACCTGCGGCTCGCCGAGCAGTGCCGCGGCAATGTCGCAGTAGAAGGCCTGCGTAAGCGAGCCGTCAAGCGCACGCATCACTAAGCGCAGGCGCCGGCCGCCGCTTCGGGCGGGAACAGTCTCGGCGGCAAGCCGACCTGCGTAAGCAGACTTTCGAGGCATACGAGGGGCTAAAGGCGGCGCTTCGCCTGCCCGGCGGGCCAGATCTCGTCGGTGCGCAGCAGGACGGGACCGACAAGGTCCGTCCCTGAAACGGCAAGCTGCAGCTGCCGGCCGGGATGTTCAGCAAAAGGTGCTGAGCTGTCGGCAAGCCTCAACATGCTCGCGCGGCATGGCAGCCTGGCCGGATCGAAGGACGGCATCGCCGGCGGGACCGGCAGCGGTTCGGCAATGACCGGCAACACGTGCGGGCACCGGCGCGGACACCAGAACACCGCCGCATCCCGGTACAGAGAGCTGGCGAAACACAAGCGCCCACCGCGACAGGTCGGCGGCCGAGGCGATAACGTCGAGCGCTTGGCCGGCTTGCAATTGCCTGACCTGCGGCAAGGCGCGGGCGAGGTTATGCTTGAAAGCCGAGTTGCGCCGCGGGAACTCCCAGGCCCAGCTGCGCCGCGTCAGATGAAGACTGTAGTCGTAGGAGCGTTCGTCGCGCTAGTCCGGCCAGCCAACGGTCTCATGGGTCAGCTCAAGATCCCTCTGCCGGAAGCCCGGAGATCAGGCATAGTCCGAGCCCGCACTACCGGCGCCCACAGCACCGGTCCGGCGAGACCGCCGTTGCGGCGGACGGCATCGAGGCTGTTCCCTGCAAAGCCTGGAAAGCGGAACGCACCTCATGCCCCTCCAAGCTTTGCCGCAATCGCGGCCGCAGGACCCGCTCCGAAGCAACATCGGGGCCTGGCGCGATAGAGTCGATGTTTCTTGGTCCAGTTCCTTTTCGGGCAAGGGTCTTCATGCCTTTTTCTGGCAGGCTGGCGGAAAGTCTTTAGCCTCGGTTGGCCATTTTTGGTCCGCTTGTCACAATCCTCGCGGTCACCGGCTGGTAGAATGGCACTCGCGAGGCTGGAGGACCAGCAATGAGTTTCGTGCAGCTCCGCGCTATAGAGAGCCGGGCGTAACGTTCTAGCGCTGACGCCGTGACAAGTACCAACAGAAAACAGTTCTCCAGAGGAAATGCACAGACTTGGCGATCGGGAGGGATCGACCGACTGAACGAGGGCGAGGGCAAATGGTGCGGCCTAGAGAACACTCCGCGATTGTACGCGTGCAAAAATGGCGGGCAGGTCCTGGCATAGTGCCACCGCTGCGGTGTTTTCGCGGTGGCAAATTCGATCTTCGAAGGCCGCCAGGCGAACTGCACAGCAGATGAGAGCCTGCTCGAAGCGTGAGCTGTTCGGGATCGCAATTGCATGCCTGCCTTGCCGGCGGGAGCACGTTTCAGTATGCGTCGCTGGGGAATTCTAGCCCTGCTCTCCACCTGTCTGAACGGCGTCTCGCGTTCCGTGCGGCGTACATGGGCAATACGCTCCTGCTGAGGAACTGCTTCCATATACATTGAGGGACAGAAATCAGCCCCCTCGCCAATCCCTTTCCATCCTGCGTGCACACCCCTCAGCAGAGGTGGACGATGAAAAAGTGCGTCCGGCGGGCCTCCTGGCCGGCGCCGACGCATAGCCGATCGCGGCGGGAAAGCTGTTGAACGACCGCGTCGTGCCGTTCTCTGATGAGTATAGCATACCACTGAGCCAAATGCTGGGGGACGGTTCGGCAGAAGACTCGTCAGCTTCTCGAAAGTTAAGCTCCCTAGCATTTGAACTTGGTCTCCAGATGCGGATGCCTCAACCGGTGAAGGACCCAGGTACTCGCCAGACGGATCGGTACGAGATCGTTGTTCCCGTAACAGAAGGAGAGCTTCATGGATTCCACTCGGATAAACGGCATCGGATCGCTGCCCTCCCCGGCGAGGTACGTCGACAGACACGATGATGATCTATTTAGGCAAGCTTTGAACCAAGCCAGGTCATCGACTGTCGCACTTGTCTCTCCAAACGCTCCGATCTGGAGGTCGAGCGCGCCATACGAGGACTTTTCACATGGCGGCTATTCCTGGAACAATGATATCTGGGGGGGGAAAGGGCGCTGGGCCTCAGACAATTTCGGTGTATGCAGACAACCAGTGGAGCGTGTGGTCGAACCAGCCTAATACCGGAGGTATCAAGAGCTATCCCCACCAGGCTTTCAATGTCGGAAAACCGCTCAGTTCAATTAAAACTCTTACTGGGAGCTTCAACCAGGATGTTCCTTCTGGCGGCGCCTGGGACACCGCCTACGACATCTGGGACAGCTCACATCAAAATGAGATAATGCTCTGGACAAACCACACCGGAAATCCAGACGGCAGCGGCAATGTTAAGC
>NZ_RZSF01000002.1:0-68765 GCF_004023325.1 Mesorhizobium sp. M1A.F.Ca.ET.072.01.1.1
TGCAGGGCAATGCGGTGCTTGCCACCGCCAATGGCAAGAGCGCGATCAACGGGCTTCTGCTGTCGCTGGGACCGAACAAGATCTCCGGCGACCTCGCGCTTGACGAAGCGTTCGTGCCGGTGGGCACTCTGACGCTCACCGTTCCCGATGTCGGTCCGCTGGCGGCGCTTGGCGGCCAGACGGCGACCGGCGATATCAACGGCACGATCGCTTTCGCCAAGGATGGCGCGGCTCCGAACCTCACCATCAATGTGGCCAGCACATCGATCGCCCGCGGCGAACTGGCCGCGAAGGCGATCACCGTCAACGCGCTGATCGCCAATTATCTCAAGGGACCGGCAATATCGGGCACGATCAAGGCCGACAGCGTCACTTCCGGCAAGACGGTGGTCAGCGGTATCGGCATCGACCTGAAGCGCGACGACGACTGGACCGCCTTTTCCGGCGGCGCGACGGCATCCGGAATTCCGGCCACCGCGACCGGGCGCGTGAAGATCGCCGACGGCAAGACCAGCGTCGAGATTGCGTCCGGCGAAGCGACCCTGCGCGGCATCAAGGCGGCGATCGCCGAGCCGTCGCGCCTTGCAATCGCCAACGGCGTCGCTAGCGTCGAGAAGCTTGCGCTCAATCTCGGGGGCGGCTCGGCGACCATTTCCGGCAGCGCCGGCCAGCTCCTCGACCTGACGGCCAATTTCGCCGGCCTGCCTGCGGCGCTCGCCAATGATTTCGTGCCGGGCCTGGATGCTGCCGGAACGCTGGAAGGCACGGCACACGTCACGGGGCCGTCGGCCAATCCCGATATCGAGTTCGACGCCAAGCTTGCCGGCGCCGAGACCAGCCAGACCCGCCAGGCCGGACTTGGGCCGCTCAATCTGGATGCCGTCGGCAGCTACGGTCTGGCGAGCGGCCTGGCCCTGGACCATGCAACGCTTGCGGGCGACAAGATTTCCGGCAACGCCGCCGGCACCTTAAATCCGAACGGCGTCAGCGATTTTTCGCTCGATCTGACGTCATCCGGACCCAGCCTGCCGTTGACGATCGGCAGCGCCGAAAGCCCGGTCAAGATCGAGGTCCAGTCATTGTCGGCAAAGATAGCCGGCCAAAGCACGCAAGCCCGCCTCGAGGCTTCCGCCATCCTGCCTTCGGTTGCCGCCAGCCAGGTGAATGTGGACGGCCTTGCCGTTGCGCTGCATTCGGATGCGTTCGATCTCAAGGGGCGGGCAGGCCCGGTCTCCGGGGCGGTGTCGATTGACAGGATCGGCCTGGACAATCCGATGATCGCGCCGTTGGTTGCCGGCAAGGTCACGGCCGAGGTCAACGGCCGTTTGACGAGCGACGCCGTTGCCGTCAACAGCGGCTCGCTCAAGAGCGATGCGCTCAACAGCCAGGTCGCCGGCCGCATGTCGCTGCGCGACGGCGCCGTCGACCTCAATGTGAACGCCAATGTCGCTTCTTCCGCCTTGCCGGCGGCGGTGCGCGGCATGTTGGGCGAGAGCGCGAAATTGAGCGCCGCGCTGAAACGCGACGCCAACGGCAACGTCAATGTCTCCGGCTTGAAGCTCAACTCGGGCGCACTGAGCGCCGACGGGCAGGCGAGCCTTGCCGACAACAAGCTTGCCGCCGACATCAGGGGGGCGTTGAGCGACGTTTCGCTGCTGTCGAAAGACGCCAAGGGCGCCATCGCTTTTGGCCTGAATGCGCAAGGTCCGATCATGGCGCCCGACCTTGCGCTGACGGTGAACAGCGACAGGCTGTCCGTGGCAGCGCGCGAGATCACCGGATTGAAACTCACCGCGACAGGCAAGGCGGATGCCGCCAATCCGGCGGCCGATGTGCAACTGACCGGCAATGTCGCCGGACAGCCGCTGCAGGGCAATGCGGTGCTTGCCACCGCCAATGGCAAGAGCGCGATCAACGGGCTTCTGCTGTCGCTGGGACCGAACAAGATCTCCGGCGACCTCGCGCTTGACGAAGCGTTCGTGCCGGTGGGCACCGTGTCGCTCGATCTTCCTGACATCGGGCCGCTGGCGGCGCTTGCGCTCGAGAAGGCGGAAGGCGACGTCCGCGGCACGATCGCCTTCTCGAAGGCCGGCAACGGACCGAACGTCGCCGTCAAGGCAACGACGGCGGCGATTAGGCGCGGCGACCTCTCGGCCAAAAAAGTCGCCATCGACGCCCAGATCGCCAATTACCTTGCGGCACCTGTCATCTCCGGCAAGATCCGCGCCGACAGCGTGACCTCCGGCGGCACTGCCGTTACCGGCATCGATGTCGAGCTGAAGCGCGACGGCGACTGGACCGGCTTTTCCGGCGGCGCCACCGTGAAGACCATTCCGGCGAAAGCGGCCGGCCGGGTGAAAGTGGCGAACGGCACGACGACCGTCGAGCTCGCGTCGGGCCAAGCGACGGTGCAAGGCATCAAGGCGGCGATCGCGCAAGCCTCGACCGTGACCATCGCCAACGGCGCGACGACGCTCGACCGGCTGGTGCTCAATCTCGGCGGCGGCACGGCGACGGTGACGGGCAAGGTTACGCAGACGCTCGACATCAACGCCAATCTGGCCAGGGTGCCGGTCTCGCTCGCGAACAGTTTCTCGCCTGGCCTCGATGCGGCGGGCTCGATCTCGGGCACGGTCAAGGTCTCCGGCGCGCCGGCCACTCCGACGGTCGTCTTCAATGTCGATGCCTCGGGCGTGCAGACTTCGCAGACGCGGGGCGCAGGCCTCGGCGGCATGAACGTATCCTCGTCGGGAACCTTTGCCGGCAATAAGCTCGCCTTCGACGCCAACATCAGCGACGGCGCCGGCCTTGGTCTCAAGGGCGGCGGCACGGTGACGACGGCAGGCGGGCCGACCCTGGCGCTCGATTTCAAAGGCAAGGTGCCGTTTTCCTTCCTTGCCTCGAAACTCGCCGTGCAAGGCCTGGCGCTCAACGGAACCGCCAATGTCGACGTGCAGGTGCGCGGTCCTGTATCCGCGCCGGTGATCAGCGGCAAAGTCACGACGTCGGGCGCCCGTCTCATCGACGCGCGCTCCGGGCTGGCGGTCAACGACGTCGGGGCCGACGTGTCGATCGGCGGCGGCGTCGCCAGGATCAATCGCCTGACGGGCACGTTGTCGACGCGCGGCAACCTTTCGGCGAGCGGCACCGTCGGCATCACGCCGGCGCAAGGTTTTCCGGCCGACCTGTCGATAAAACTCACCGACGCTCGCTACACCGACGGCAGGGTGGTGACCGCCAATCTCGGCGGCGACCTGACCATCAAAGGCCCGCTCGTGTCGGCGCCGGTGATCGCCGGCACCATCAATCTGGCGAGGACGGTCATCACCGTGCCGGACAAACTGCCCGGTTCGCTCTCGGAGTTGGATGTGAAGCATAAGAACCCGCCGCGCGCGGTGCGCGCGCAGGACAGGGCGCTGAACCCGCCGACATCCAGCAGCGGCGGCAGCAGCGGCAGTGGCCTTGTCCTCGACGTGACGGTCAACGCACCGAATCAGATCTTCATCCAGGGCAGGGGCGTCGACGCCGAGCTAGGCGGCTCGCTGAAGCTGACCGGCCCGGCATCCTCGCCGCAGGCCGTCGGAACCTTCACCTTGCAGCGCGGCCGGCTGACGATCCTTGCCAAGCGGCTGACCTTCACCGAGGGCACGGTCGGGTTCCAGGGTTCGCTTGTGCCTTACCTCAACCTGACCGCGACCACGACGACCAGCAGCGCCACCGTCACCATCGTCGTTTCGGGCGAGGCGACCAACCCGAAGTTCAACTTCTCCTCCGCACCGGCGCTGCCAGAGGACGAGGTTCTGGCGCAACTGATCTTCGGCCGCTCGATGTCCAATCTCTCGCCGCTGCAGATCGCCCAGCTTGCCGACGCGGCCGCGCAATTGGCCGGCGCCGGCGGCACGACCTCGCTGCTGGACAATCTACGCAGCGCGATCGGCATCGACGATCTCGACGTGACGACCGACGAGAAGGGCGGCACCGCGGTTTCGGCCGGCAAGTACCTCAACGACCGTACCTATGTGACAATCCAGAAGGGCGACAAACCGGGCTCCGGCAAGGCGACGATCGATCTCAACGTCGGGAGGGGCGTGAAGCTGCGCGGCGAGGCCAACGACGCGGGCGAAGCCAAGGGCGGCGTCTTCTACGAACGCGAATATTGACGGTGTTGCCCGCCCCGGCGGGCTGAAGCGGACTTTTGGCGCGCCCGCGAGGCCCTGTCCGCCGACAATGTCTTGATTTGATTGCCCTGTTAATTTTTGGAAATGTGCTTTGGACTAACAAATTTGCGTCAAGGCTGTCGCTATCACGCCAACCGGGCCCATTCCAAAGTTGCACATTCCCCACCATGTTCCAATTCCAAACCGGCTTTTGACATCACGGCCTGGATGCGGAATGTTAAAAGGCAGAAAGCCAAACAATGGGAGTCAGTCATGGCAATCTACAAAAGTAACGGTGACCGCGTTCCGGACCACATCCTGGCGATGGCCGAAGCGGCCAAGTCGGGCACGGTGGACCGCCGTGAATTCCTGGCTTTGGCCAGCGTTTTCGGTGCATCGACGGCAATGGCTTACGGCATGCTCGGTCTCGCCGCGCCGACGCCGGCCAAGGCCGAGGACGTGCAGGGCAAGAAGGGCGGCGTGCTGAAGGTCGCCATGTCGATCAAGGATCCCAAGGATCCACGCACCGCCGACTGGTCGGAGATTGCGAATGCCGAGCGCCAGGCGCTCGAGCCGCTGGTGAAGTACACGAAGGAATACACCTTCGCGCCTTACCTGCTGGCAAGCTGGGACATCAACGACGACGCCACTGAATACACGCTGCATGTGCGGCCAGGCGTCGAATGGAATAACGGCGACAAGTTCACCGCCGACGACGTGATCTACAATTTCACCCGCTGGGCCGACAAGGCAGCGGAAGGCAACTCGATGCCTGGCCGCCTCGGCAGCCTGGTCGACGACGGCACCAAGAAGCTGCGCGAAGGCTCCGTGGTCAAGGTCGACGACATGACGGTCAAGCTCAAGCTGAGCAAGCCCGACATCGCGATCATCCCGAACATGTGCGATTACCCGGCACTGGTCGTGCACAAGACCTTCGATGAGAAGGGCGCCAACTTCAAGAATTGCCCGATCGGCACCGGCCCGTTCGAGCTTGTCTCCTACGATGTCGGCCAGAAGGTGGTCTACAAGCGCCGCGAGACCGGCAAGTGGTGGCAGGGCGAAGCTTTCCTCGATGGTGTCGAGTTCATCGATTACGGCACCGATCCGGCGGCGACGGTTTCGGCTTTCGAATCCGGCGAAGTCCAGACCAACCACGAAACGACCGCCGACTACATCAAGATCATCGCTGATGTCGGCGCGCCGGTTTCGGAGGTCGTCACGGCGGCTACCGTGGTGTCGCGCTTCAACATCACCCACAAGCCCTATGACAACCAGAAGGTTCGTCAGGCGATGTTGCTTGCGGTCGACAACGCCACGGTGCTGCAGCTCGGCTACGGCAATGCCGGCACCCCGGCTGAAAACCACCATGTCGCGCCGATCCATCCGGAATATGTCAAGCTGCCCGAGGTCAAGCGCGACATCGCCAAGGCCAAGCAGATGCTGACGGAAGCCGGCGTGATCGATTTCGAGCACGAACTGATCAGCAACGACGAAGACTATCACAAGAACACCACGGACGCGATCGCGGCCCAGCTGCGCGAAGCGGGCATCAAGGTGAAGCGCACCGTGCTGCCGAGCTCGACCTTCTGGAACGACTGGACGAAGTATCCCTTCTCGCAAACCAACTGGAACATGCGCCCGCTGGGCATCCAGGTCATCTCCATCGCCTATCGCTCCGGCGAAGCGTGGAACGAGACGGCCTACGCCAATCCCGATTTCGACAAGAAGGTCAACGAGGCGCTCGGCATCGCCGATGCGGAGAAGCGCAAGGTTGTGATGAAGGACATCGAGCAAACCCTGCAGGATTCCGGCATCATCATCCAGCCTTACTGGCGCAAGCTCTACATCAACATCAAGCCCGAGGTGAAGAACCACTCGATGCACCCGACCTATGAGCACGACTTCGGCAAGGTCTGGCTCGAACAGGCGTGATCCTTTTGCGATAAATATGAGGGGCGTCAGCCCCTCGTATTTGCAGCTTCGTCGCCGTTGCGTATTGTGCAACGGTGGCGGAGCCTCACAAGGTATCCGACACAGGGTTGAACCTATCTGACCCCAACCCGGCCGGCAGGGGAGCGCGCATGTTCTCATTCATTGCCAGACGCATCGGCACGATTCTGCTCACGATGCTATGCCTGACGCTGGTCGTCTTCTTTCTCGTCAATCTCGAGCCCAACTTGAAGAAGCTGGCGATCAGCCAGACCGAGATGCACACGTCGGCCGAACAGCTCGAAAGCTGGCTGGCCAATCACGGTTACCGGCAGAACTTCTTTGCGCGCTACGGCCAATGGCTGGGCGTCCTGCCCAAGCAGCCGATCACCGATCCTGCCACCGGCAAGGTGACGCAGCGCTTCTCCTTCTGCAACGACCCGGTCGAGCCGAAATTCTCCGGCGTGCTGCAGGGCGATTTCGGCTGTTCGACCAAGTTCAAGACGACGGTCGCGGCCAAGCTGTTTCCGGCACTCGGCGCCACCGGCATATTGATGTTCTGGGTGCTGGCGGTGATGGTGCCGATCTCTTTGCTCATCGGCATCCTTGCCGGCATGCGCGAAGGCTCGCGAACGGACCGGACCCTGTCGGTGGCCTCGATCGCCTCGACGGCGACGCCCGAATATGTGTCGGGCGTCATCTTCACCGTCATCTTCGCCTCGTGGCTTGGCTGGCTGAACGGCTCGGCGGCATCCGCCAGCCAGGGCATCACCTTCTACAATTTCACCCTGCCGGTGATCACGCTGGCGATCTACGGCACCGGCTATATCGCACGCATGACGCGGGCCTCGATGGTCGAGGTGATGACGCAGCAGTATATCCGCACGGCCCGCCTCAAGGGGCTCTCCTTCGGCAGTGTGGTGATCAAGCATGCGCTACGTAACGCGCTGATCGCGCCTTTCACCGTCATCATGCTGCAGTTCCCGTGGCTGCTCACCGGCGTCGTCATCGTCGAGGTGATGTTCCGCTACCAGGGTTTCGGCTACACGCTGGTCGAGGCCGCCGGCAACAACGACATCGACCTTCTGCTCGGCTGCTCGCTGGTCTCGGTGTTCATCGTGCTGATCACCCAACTCATCTCGGATGTCGGCTACGCGTTTCTCAATCCGCGCATCAGAGTTCAATAGGGGGGGCAGGGCGGATGCAGATCGAATATATCGGTGCCTTCGATGTCGTGCTCGGCGTGCTTTGGCGCTTCTGGCCGGTATGGGTCGCGCTTGTCCTGGTGATGGGCGTTAGCTTTACCTACAAGAAGAAGCTCGGGCTCTACGGCCAGCTCTTTGACAGCGGCGTCGGCATTGCCGGCGTCGGCATCTGCCTGTTCTGGCTGTTCACGGCGATCTTCGCCTCGACCATCTCGCCTTTCGATCCGCTGGCGCAGGTGTCGATCATGAAGGATACGCTGCCCGGCGCGATCGAGCCGACTTCGAAGCTCGTCTACTATTTCGGCGGCGACAAGCTCGCCCGCGACGTGTTCTCGCGCATGGTCTATGGCAGCCAGATCGTGCTGATCATCGCGCCGGCGGCGACCGGTTTTGCGCTGATGGTCGGCATCACGCTCGGCCTGCCGGCCGGTTACTACGGCGGCAAGATCGACACGGTGCTGTCCTTCCTCGCCAATCTGGTGCTGGCCTTCCCGGTGATCCTTTTGTTCTACCTGCTGGTGACGCCAGGCATCATGGATACGCCTATCCCGTACGCCCTGGCGGGGCTGTTCTTCCTGTTCCCGATCATCTTCTTTTGCGTGCTGTTCTGGACCCGCTACAAGAACCGACCGGACCGGCTCTATATCCTGCTCGGCCTGACGCTCGTCATCGGGGGCTGGATCTATACGGGCCTCGTCTTCGACAAGGATCCGCTGAGGATCGTCCACATCGATCCCAACCAGCTCAACATTTTCGTGGCGGTGGTGTTCGCTTCCAGCCCCGGCGTGTTCCGCATCGTGCGCGGGCTGACCATGGATATCAAGACGCGCGACTACGTGGCGGCGGCGCAGACGCGCGGTGAATCGCCCTGGTACATCATGCTGTGGGAAATCCTGCCCAATGCACGCGGACCGCTGATCGTCGATGCCTGCCTGCGCATCGGCTATACGACGATCCTGCTCGGCACGCTCGGTTATTTCGGCCTGGGGCTGGCGCCGGAGAGTCCCGACTGGGGCACCGCGATCAAGGATGCCAGCCGGCTCTTGCGCTCTTTCATCCACCCGGCGCTGCCGCCGACGATCGCGCTGATGTCGTTCGTGCTGGGCCTGAACCTTTTGGCGGATTCGCTGCGCGAACAGTCGATGAAGGATTGATGGCGGGGCTTCGGGCCCCATCTTCCAAGAAGCAAGGATTGGAGCGACCCATGAACGAGGCAGTTCGAGATCCAGCCAAGACGACCAATGGGCCGATCATCGAGATCGAGAACCTCTCGATCTCCTTCTTCACCCGCAAGGGCGAGATCCCGGCGGTGATGGACTTTTCCTGCACGGTCATGCCCGGCGAGGCGATGGGCATCGTCGGCGAATCCGGCTGCGGCAAGTCGACCGTGTCGCTCGGCATCATGCGAGACCTCTCAAACATCGGAAAGATCGTCGGCGGCCGCATCAAGTTCCAGGGCAGGGACATGGGCGAGATGTCCGACGAGGAGCTTCGGGCGATCCGCGGCAACAAGATCGCCATGATCTATCAGGAGCCGATGGCGAGCCTCAATCCGGCGATGAAGGTCGGCCAGCAATTGATGGAAGTGCCGCTGATCCACGACAAGGTCTCGAAGGAAGAGGCCCATAACCGTGCACTGGAGATGGTGCGCGCGGTCAAGCTGCCCGATCCGGAGCGCATGATGCGCTCCTATCCCCACCAGCTTTCGGGCGGCCAGCAGCAGCGCATCGTCATCGCCATGGCGCTGCTGTCGAAACCGGCGCTGCTGCTCCTCGACGAGCCGACGACGGCGCTCGACGTCACCGTCGAGGCCGGCATCGTCGAACTGGTCAAGGGGCTGGGCCAGAAGTTCGGCACCTCGATGATCTTCGTGTCGCACAATCTCGGCCTCATTCTCGAGACCTGCGACAAGATCACGGTGATGTATTCCGGCGAGGCCGTCGAGACCGGCAAGATCGAGGACGTGTTCGACCGGATGCGCCACCCCTATACGCAAGGGCTGTTCCGCTCGATTCCGCTGCCCGGCGCCGACAAGAATTCGCGGCCGCTGATCTCCATTCCCGGCCAATTGCCGCTGCCGCATGAGCGGCCGAAGGGATGCAATTTCGGACCCCGCTGTCACCATTTCGTCGAGGGCGTCTGCAATGCCGCCGAAATTCCGATGGTTGCCGTCGAGGGGCATGAGGGCCATTTTTCGCGCTGCGTGCGCTTCAACGAGATCGACTGGGAAGCGCTGCCGCCCGGCGCCAAGAAGGTCAACGAAAAGGTCGAGCCCGGCGCGCCGGTGCTCAAGATCGACAATCTCAAGAAGTACTACAAGGTCGGCGGCAGCGAGGTGTTCGGCTCGAGCGAAGGCCGCGTCGTCAAGGCCAACGAGACGATTTCGTTCACCGCGCGCGAGTCCGAAACGGTCGCGATCGTGGGCGAGTCCGGCTGCGGGAAATCGACGCTCGCCAAGGTGCTTCTGGGGCTTGAGACCGCAAGCTCGGGCACCGTGACGCTGGGCAACAAGGAGATCCAGTCTACCGGCATCGAGAGCCGCAATGTCGAGACGGTGTCGTCGATCCAGATGGTTTTCCAGAACCCGTTCGACACGCTGAACCCCAGCCATACGGTCGGCTCGCAGATCATCCGCACGCTGGAGAAGTTCAATGTCGGCAAGACCGTCGCCGAGCGGCGCAAGCGCATGCTGGAGCTGCTCGACCTGGTGAAGCTGCCGCGGGCCTTCGAGACCCGCAAGCCGCGCCAGCTCTCAGGCGGCCAGAAGCAGCGCATCGGCGTGGCCCGCGCCTTCGCTGGCGACGCCAAGGTGGTGGTGGCCGACGAGCCGGTCTCGGCGCTCGACGTCTCGGTGCAGGCGGCGGTGACCGAGCTCTTGATGGACATCCAGCGCAAGAACAAGACGACGATGCTGTTCATCAGCCACGACCTGTCCGTGGTGCGCTACATCGCCGACCGTGTCGTCGTCATGTATCTCGGCTATATCGTCGAGCAGGGGACGACGGACCAGATCTTCTCGCCGCCCTACCATCCCTACACCGAGGCGCTGCTCTCGGCGATCCCGATCGCCGACACCAGCGTGGTCAAGAAGCACATCGTGCTCGAAGGCGATATCCCATCGGCGATGAACCCGCCGACCGGCTGCCCCTTCCAGACGCGCTGCGGCTACAAGAAGCTGGTGCCGGACAATCTGTGCGAGACGACGGTGCCGCCGGTGAAGAATCTCGGCAACGGCCATATGAGCCTGTGCTGGCTGTCGGACGATGTCTTGGCGAAGATGGAGCCGGTCATCAAGTTCGACAAGGAGCATGCGGCACATGAAGGCGTGCCGGACGACGCGCCGCACGGCACGGGGCCGGGCTTTGCCGGCACCCCGCCCAAGCGCCCGAGGGGCAAGAGGCCGAAGCCGAACTAAGACTTCGCCCGGTCCCGGGGTCAGCTCCCACATTGCCGCAACTGGGCGGCGTAGTCGCGGGCCATCTGATCGGTGGCGTGCGCGTAGTTCTGCACGCCGGCATCGCCGCGATTGCCGCGGCCGTAGGCCGACCAGCCGAGATAGTAGGCGAGATAGAGACTGTAGGTATCGTTGCGGGCGACGCCGAAAGTGTCGACGGTCTTGGAATGATACCAGCCGACGAAGTCGATGGCGTCGGCGAAACGGCTGCGGCGCGCTGCCCAGTTGCCGGTCTCCATCTGATATTGCGACCAGGTGCCGTCCAGCGCCTGCGAATAGCCCGCGGCGGTGGAGACATGTTTCCAGGGAATGAAGCCGAGCAGCTTGGTGCGCGGTGGCCGGGCGTTGCTCTTGAAGCCGGATTCCTTGCGCACCGTCGCCATCAGCACCGGAACGGGAATGCCGTATTTTTGTTCGGTGCGCTCGGCGGCGGACTGCCAGTTGTCGAACCAGCCGTCATTCTGGTCGAAGACGTCGCAGACATTGTTGATGTGGCTGGGCGCCGTCGCGCAGGCCGAAAGCGCCAGCAGCACAGAGACAACGACAATTTTACTAAAACTCGACCTAAGCATCGGCAGACGAATAGGCCGAAATCATAAAAGGAATCTTTCGAGCTTCCTTAACGCCGGCCGAGGCGCCGCGTGGCTCTATCGATATTTCGACTTCGCTCGTCGCATTTGTCTTCATCAGAATGAAAAAATGCCGCCTTGGCTAAAATCACGCCGGCAAATGGCGAATTCCTGACAGCTCGCGCCTGACGTCGGCGCTCTGATAGACGCATGACCGAACCAAGACGAAAACGCGGCGCCGAACGGACCAGCAACCGCGGGCCCGCCGCCATTCCGCAGCTGCCGCCACGGCGCGTGGTCAACCCTTACCCGCCGATGGCGGTGCTTTCGGCCGACCAGATCGAGGCCATTCATCAGGCCTCGATGCATATTCTCGAAAATTTCGGCATCGAGGTGATGAGCCCGCGAGCGCTCGCGCTGTTCGAACGCGCCGGCGCGAAGGTCGATCACAGCTCGATGAATGTGCGCCTCGATCGGGGCATGGTCGACGAAGCGCTGAAGACGACACAGGCCGGCTACACACTTACGCCACGCAACCCGGCTCACGCCGTTTATCTCGGCGGCAACACGATCAACTTCACGCTGGTTGCCGGGCCGCCCAATGTGCACGACATGGAGCGCGGCCGCCGCGCCGGCAATCTCGCCGACTATTGCGATCTCGTCCGGCTGGCGCAGCATTTCAACTGCATCCATATGCTGGGGAACCAGGTCTGCGCGCCGATCGAGCTACCGGCGAATTCGCGGCACCTCGACACCTACTTCGCCAATCTGACGCTGACCGACAAATGCTTCCATGTCTCGGCGATCGGCCGGGGCAGGGCGCTGGACGGCATCGAGATGATGGCGATCGCGCGTGGCTTGACTCTCGACCAGATCGGCCGGGATCCCGGCGTCACCACCATCATTTCCGTCAACTCGCCGCGCCGCTTCGACGAGATGATGGCCGAAGGGCTGATGACCATGGCCGAGTTCGGCCAGTCGGTGGCGGTGACGCCGTTCACGCTGATGGGCGCGATGAGCCCGGTGACGCTTGCCGGCGCGCTGGCGCAGCAAAATGCCGAGGCACTGTTCGGCATCGTGCTGACCCAATTGGTGCGGCCCGGCGCGCCGGTGATGTATGGCGCCTTCACTTCCAATGTCGACATGAAGTCCGGCGCGCCGGCCTTCGGCACGCCGGAGAACACCAAGGCCAACATCGCCTCCGGGCAATTGGCGCGGCGCTACAATCTGCCGTACCGCACGACGCCGGGCTCGGCGTCCAATGCCGCCGATGCGCAAGGCGCCTATGAGACGCTGATGGCGCTGTGGGGTGCCATGCTTGGCCACGGCAACCTCGTCTATCATGCCGCCGGCTGGCAGGAGGGCGGACTGACGGCCTCATTCGAAAAACTTATCATCGATGTCGAGATGATGCAGCACATGATGGAATTCCTGCGACCGATCGTGGTCGACGAAGGCGAATTGGCGGTCGACGTATTGGGCGCCGTGCCCACCGGCGGCCACTTCTTCGGCGAGCCGCATACGCTTGAACGCTATGCCACCGCCTTCTATCAGCCGATGCTCTCCAACTGGCAGAACTACGAGGCTTGGCAGGAGGCCGGCGCGCTTGACACGACGGCGCGCGCGACCCGGCTCTGGAAGAAGGCGCTGGGAGAGTACGTTCAGCCGACAATGGACCCAGCCGTGCGCGAGGCACTTGAAGTCTATATGGCGCGCCGCAAGGAAGCGATCGGGCAGGGCGAGCCGTGACGGTTTTGGAACGCTGGCGCCGCCCCTCATCCGCCTTCCGGCACCTTCTCCCCGTGAAGGACGGGGAGAAGGGAAGCGCTACAGCGCTGGCGACCCCTCTCCCCGTTTTTCACGGGGAGAGGGCAAGGTGAGGGGCAGCGCCGACGTTTGAGGAGAGACATGCCTCTCATCCTGAATCCACTCAGTCATCCAACTCACTGAAACAACGAGAAGAACCCATGAAGTCGCATGCAAAGGTCGTGGTCATCGGCGGCGGTGTTGTAGGATGTTCCGTGCTGTTCCATCTTGCCCGCCACGGCTGGACGGACGTGGTGCTTCTGGAGCGCGATGAGCTGACCTCGGGCTCGACCTGGCACGCGGCCGGCGGCATGCACACCATCAACGGCGATCCCAACGTCGCCAAGCTGCAGAAATACACGATCTCGCTCTACAAGGAGATCGAGGAGCTTTCCGGCCAGGCGACGGGGGTGCATCTGACCGGCGGCGTGCTCTTGGCAGCAACCGAGGCGCGGCTCGACTGGCTGCGCGGCGTCGTCTCCAAGGGCCGCTATCTCGGCATCGACCTCGAGGTGATCTCGGCGAAGGAAGCGGCCGAGTTGATGCCGCTCATCGATCCGAAGCAATTCGTCGGCGCCGTGCGCAACAAGGAGGACGGCCATCTCGATCCCTCCGGCGTCACCCACGCTTACGCCAAGGCGGCGCGGAAGCTGGGCGCGGAAGTGGAGCGCTTCACCAAGGTCGAGGACATCGTGCGCCGGCCCGACGGGCTGTGGCGGGTCATCACCAACAAGGGCGATGTGATCACCGAGCATGTCGTCAACGCCGGCGGGCTTTGGGCGCGCGAGGTCGGCCGCATGGTCGGGCTCGAACTGCCGGTGCTCGCCATGGAGCACATGTATCTGATCACCGAGGACATGCCGGAGGTCGCCGACTGGAACAAGAAGACCGGCACGGAAATCATCCATGCGGTCGACTTCGACGGCGAGCTCTATCTGCGCCAGGAGCGCGGCGGCATGCTGATGGGCACCTACGAGAAAGCCAACAAGGTCTGGTCCGAATTCTCCACACCATGGAATTTCGGCCACGAGCTGTTGGAGCCGGATATCGACCGTATCGCGCCCTCGCTCGAAGTCGGCTTCCGTCACTTCCCGGCCTTTCAGAAAACCGGGATCAAGCAGATCATCAATGGCCCCTTCACCTTTGCGCCGGATGGCAATCCGCTGGTCGGTCCGGTGCGCGGCCTGCCGGGCTTCTGGGTCGCCTGCGGCGTCATGGCGGGTTTTTCTCAAGGCGGCGGTGTTGGCCTGGCGCTCTCAAACTGGATGATCGAGGGTGATCCCGGCGCCGATATCTGGGCGATGGACGTGGCGCGCTACGGCGACTGGGCGACGATGGCCTACACCAATGCCAAGGTGCGCGAGAATTACTCGCGCCGCTTCTCGATCCGCTTCCCGAACGAGGAACTGCCGGCCGGGCGTCCGCTGAAGACAACGCCCCTTTACGACACATTGTCGGCCAACGGCGCGCAATGGGGCGTCGCCTTTGGGCTGGAAGTGCCGCTCTGGTATGCGCCCGAAGGCGTCAAGGACGAGTTCTCCTGGCGGCGGTCGACCGATTTCGACCATGTCGGCAGCGAAGTGGCCGCCGTTCGCAACGGCGTCGGCCTCTCGGAGATCTCGAGCTTTGCCAAGTACAAGGTGACGGGCGAGGGGGCGGCAGCCTGGCTCGACCGTCTGCTTGCCTGCAGGCTGCCCAAGCCCGGCCGCATGACGCTGGCGCCGATGCTGAAGGAAGACGGCAAGCTGATCGGCGATTTCACGCTCGCCAATGTCGGCGAGGGCGACTGGTTCGTCGCCGGCTCCGGCGTCGCCGAGCAGTACCATATGCGCTGGTTCGAGGCGCATCTGCCGAAGGACGGCTCGGTGCGTATCGAGCCGCTGGGGCAGAAGCTCACCGGCCTTGCCATTGCCGGGCCGAAGGCGAGGGCGGTGCTGGCCAAAGTCACCCGCGCCGACGTCTCAAACCCGGCGTTCCCATTCATGGCCGTCGGCAGGATGGATATCGGCATGGCGCCGTGTCTTGTCGGCCGCGTCAGCTACACCGGCGATCTCGGCTATGAGATTTGGATGGCGCCGGAGTATCAGCGCGCCGCCTACCAGGCGCTGATCACGGCCGGCGAGGAATTCGGCATCGGCCTGTTCGGGTCGCGCGCGCTCAATGCGCTCAGGCTCGAAAAGAACTACGGCTCATGGGCGCGCGAATACCGGCCGATCTACGGACCGGTCGAGGCCGGGCTCGACCGTTTCGTCGCCTACGGCAAGGAGGCCGGGTTCATCGGCAAGGAAGCAGCACTTGCCGAGCGCAAGCAAGGCGGCAAGCTCCGGCTGCGCGCCTTCATCGTCGAGGCCACTGATGCCGATGTCATCGGCGACGAGGCGATCTGGCACGACGGCGTCGTGCGCGGCTGGGTCACGTCCGGCGGCTATGCGCACAATGCAAAGAAGTCGATCGCCATGGGCTATGTGCCGAAGGAGATCGCCGACAGGCCGGACGGCTTCGAGATCGAGATCCTCGGCAAGCGCCACGCCGCGCGCATTCAGGCAACTCCGCTGTTCGATGCCAATTTCGAGCGGATGCGCGCCTGAAAAACAGGCGCGCTTCCCACAGGGCATCAGGCGCTGCGGCGGTTGTCGAGCGCGAAAGCGCCGGGACCGGCGAAGACCAGATAGAGGAAAATGAAGCAGAACGAGATCGCCGCGTCGCCGCCATTGTTGACGGGGAAGAAGTCGCGCGGGAAATGCGCCATGAAATAGGCGATGGCCATTTCGCCGCAGAGCAGGAACGCCACGGGGCGGGTCAACAGCCCCAGCGCCAGCAGGATGCCGCCGGCGAATTCAAGGATTGCGGACGTCAGCGCGAGCCCCGTCAGCGCCCCGGCATGGGCGCCGGCGGGGAAATTGAACAGCTTCTGGGTGCCGTGCTCGGTGAACTGCAGCGCCGTCATGATGCGAAGCACGCCCAGCGCCTGCGGCTGATAGCGGGAGAGACCTTCAAAAAGCTTCATCTAAACTCCATCTGCCCTTCTCGACCCGCCATAAATTATCGCTCGGACGCGGACCATTCACTTCCCATGCCCTGCCATCAACAATCGGTGAGTGGGCATGAGTTCACCTCTTCCGGTTCATTCTCGCCGTGGTTGCAATTGTCTCCTATAAGTTGTATTGATGCGCGGATACACCAAACCATCCGGGGAATCCATTCGCCATGAAAAAATTCGCCATCAGCCTCTTCGCATTCCTTGCAGGCACCAGCTTCGCCATAGCTGCCGATGCCGGTTGTGATGCCTTCAAATGGCCGGTGACACGCGAGCAGGCCCTGTTTCCGTCAGCGTCCGCCGCCCAGTCCGGCGCGGCCCTGACAGTCGGGCAAGCGGCGGATTTCTCACTTGCAGCGGTCGACACGATCGGGTTTGAAGTTCCGCCGGGACGTGCACCGGCAGCCGGCACGTTCGGCGCGATGGCAAGCGTGACCGTACCGGCTGAAGGCGAGCTCCAGTTCAGCCTGTCCGATGAGGTCTGGATCGATGTCGTCCAAGACGGCCATGCCGTGAAGTCGGCGGGCTTCAGCCGCGCAAAGACTTGCCCGGGCATTCGCAAGAGCGTGCGCTTCAAGCTGTCCGCCGGTCCGGCCACCGTGCAGCTCAGCGGCGCCAAGAAGGCCGATCTCAAAGTGGCGGTGCTGACGCCGGAGTGACGCCCAAGAGGGCGACGCCGGCGCCGGGCCAGCGCCCCCTCTGCCCAGCCCGACCTCCGCAGCAGCTGCGTTGCGGCTGCGGAGGGTGGACCGGACATCTGCCGCACAACAGGGGCGGCAGTTTCTATCGCCCAGGCGCCAGCAGCGCGAAATGCGCGCCCTGCGGGTCCTGGCATTGGATGATCCACTGCGCGCTCGGCACCTCCATCGGTCCCATCAATACCTTGCCGCCATTGTCGGTGACGCGCTTGGCGGCGGCGTCGATCGCGTCGACGTTGAAATAGAACTGCCAGACCGGGACCGGGATCTGCGGCGGCTTGTTCATCATGCCGCCGCCGGATTCGGGGCCGGCGCCGAAGGTCTGGTAGATGCCCATCTCGCCCATGTCGAACTGACCGGCGCTCTCCCAGCCGAACTGGCTGGAATAGAAGTCGAAAGCGGCTTTCCAGTCCGAGGTGTAGAGCTCGTGCCAGCCAACATGGCCGCGCGTGGTAGCGGGTACCGGCGGCTGCTCGGGCTGGTTGGGCTGCAGGAACATGAAGGTCGCGCCCTGCGGGTCGGCGACGACGGCGAAGCGACCGACGCCGGGAATATCATCCGGCGCGCGATGAACGGCACCGCCGGCCTCCTTGAGCGCCTTCGTCGAGGCATCGATGTCCTTGGTGTAGATGTAACCAAGCCAGGCCGGCGGCATGCCCATCTTGGCGGCATCGTCCGGCATCGTCATCAATCCGCCGACGCCGCGCAGGCTGGAATTCACCACGATATAGCGCGGCATGCCCGGCGCCTTGTCGAAGGGCTCGGCCCGCCAGCCGACGACAGCAGTATAGAAAGCCTCGGCGGCGTCGAGGTCGGTGGTCATCAGTTCGTACCAGAAGAAGGGTTTTGCGGCATTGGGCATGGTCGGTCTCCTCACCGGTTCAGGCAGCGATCGCGGTCCGATCCATCATAGGACGATCTCGGCGACAGAAATCCGACATCTGGACTAGAAATCGAGAACGGCAAGGCGCTCATGCATGTCACTCAAAAATGCGCAGCGGTTTTGGGCGACCGACACGCATCAAAATCGGAGCTTAAAGCGCGTCGCCCCAATCCGTTTCTGCGCGAAGTGCTTCAGGCCCGCGATCTTGCATGGCCCGGGGTTTTGGACTTTGCTGCAGGCAACGAGGGGCTGTCTCTCCATGCGTCGAATGTCGCTTACGCCCGAGCTTGTGGCTTTGTGCCATCGCGAGGAGCTCGACCCTGGTCCGAGCGGGGACTGGACGCAGCTCAACGACGACGATTTCCGCGCGCTCGCCTCGCGCCTGTCAGACGAGGGCGACGAGGGGCCGCTCTGGGTGTTCGCCTATGGCTCGCTGATCTGGAAGCCGGCGTTTGAATCCATCGAGCAACGCCGCGCCTCCGCCTATGGCTGGCATCGCTCCTTCTGCCTCGACATGGTGCGCTGGCGAGGCAGCGCCGCGCAGCCGGGGTTGATGATGGCGCTCGAGCGCGGCGGCCGTTGTGACGGCGTCATCTTTCGTCTGCCGGATGGCGAGAAGCCCGCCCAGATCGAGAGATTGCTGCGGCGAGAAATCGACGATCATGAAAGCGTCAGCTCGGTCCGCTGGGTTCCGGTACGCACGGCGCAAGGATCGCTGCGAGCGCTGAGCTTCTGGATCGGGGTGACGGGTAGGGGCACGTCGCTCAGGCAGCCGCTCGAAAGGGGTGGCAAAGACACTGGCACGCGCATGCGGCCATGTCGGTTCCGGCGCCGAATATCTTTACAACACCGTCAGCCACCTCGAAACATTCGGCATCCATGACCGCAATCTGTGGCGCCTGCAGGAACTCGTGGCAGACGAGATCAGGTCGATCCATCCCTCCAGGATTGAAAGCGCTGAACCGACAGACATCGGCGTCGCGATAATATGAGTACGACTATCATGTTTTTGTCCAAGCAATACAGCAGCTTGGCCGAAAATTGACCAATTGATAAAAAAATAAAACGTGCTAGCCTTCCTCAAAACAAACAAGGGGAACTGGAATGGCGACTGGTCATTTCATCGAAGGCATAGCCGGCGGCCGGCTGTCTGCGGAGCAATACGCCGATAATTTTTCCGACCTGCACCCGCCGCTCGATCACCACGAGGCGCTGGTTGAGGCCGATCGCTGCTATTTCTGCTACGATGCGCCGTGCATGAATGCATGCCCGACCTCGATCGATATCCCGTTGTTCATCCGGCAGATCGCGACCGGCAATCCGCTGGGCTCGGCCAAGACCATTTTCGACCAGAACATTCTTGGCGGCATGTGCGCCCGCGTCTGCCCGACGGAGACGCTGTGCGAAGAGGTCTGCGTGCGCGAGGTCGCGGAGGGCAAGCCGGTGCAGATCGGCCGGCTGCAGCGCTATGCGACCGATGTCGCGATGGATGAGGGCAAGCAGTTCTACAAGCGCGCCGAACCGACCGGAAAAACGGTCGCCGTGGTCGGCGCCGGGCCAGCGGGCCTGGCGGCGGCGCATCGCTTGGCCCGCCACGGCCACGATGTGACGATCCTCGAAGCGCGGCCGAAGGCCGGCGGCCTCAATGAATACGGCATCGCGGCTTACAAGAGCGTCGACGATTTCGCTCAGGCCGAGGTCGACTACGTCACCGCGATCGGCGGCATCGACATCCAGAACGGCAAAGCGCTCGGACGGGACTTCCAGCTTTCCGACCTGATCCGCAACTACGATGCGGTGTTCCTTGGCCTCGGGCTCGGCGGCGTCAATGCGCTGCGCGCCGAAGGCGAGGATACGGATGGCGTCGCCAACGCAGTCGAGTTCATCGCCGAACTCAGGCAGGCAAGCGACCTTTCCAGCCTGCCGGTCGGCCGCCGCGTCGTCGTCATCGGCGGCGGCATGACGGCGATCGACGCCGCGGTGCAGTCGAAGCTGCTCGGCGCCGAGGAGGTGACGATCTGCTACCGGCGCGGCCAGGAGCATATGAATGCCTCCGGCTTCGAGCAGGATCTGGCCGCCGCGAACGGCGTCACGATCCGCCACTGGCTGCAGCCGAAGCGCGTCATCGCCGAGAACGGCAAAGTGTCGGCGATCGAGCTCGAATACACAGCCATGAATGGCGACAAGCTCGCCGGTACCGGCGAAATGCTGAGGCTCAACGCCGACCAGGTGTTCAAGGCGATTGGCCAGAGCTTTGTGCCGGCTCATCTCAACGGCAGCGTTGCTTCCATCGAGCTCGATGGCGGCCGCATCAGGATCGACGCCGAGGGTCGCACCTCGCTGGCGAAAGTCTGGGCGGGCGGCGACTGCATCTTCGGAGGCGACGACCTGACGGTCTCGGCCGTGGCGCAAGGCCGCGACGCCGCCGAATCCATCCACCGGGCACTGACCTCTAACGGGAGGGCATGAGCATGGCAGACATCCGTAACACCTTCGTCGGCATCAAGTCGCCAAATCCGTTCTGGCTGGCTTCGGCGCCGCCGACCGACAAGGCCTATAATGTCGAACGCGCCTTCAAAGCCGGCTGGGGCGGCGTGGTCTGGAAGACGCTTGGCGAAGAGGGCCCGCCGGTCGTCAACGTCAACGGCCCGCGCTACGGCGCGATCTGGGGCGCCGACCGCCGGCTGCTCGGCCTGAACAACATCGAGCTGATCACCGACCGCGACCTGCAGACCAATCTGCGCGAGATGAAGCAGGTGAAGATGAACTGGCCGGATCGGGCGCTGGTCGCATCGATCATGGTGCCTTGCGAGGAGGAAAGCTGGAAGGCGATCCTGCCGCTGGTCGAGGAGACCGGCGCCGACGGCATCGAGCTCAATTTCGGCTGCCCGCACGGCATGAGCGAACGCGGCATGGGCTCGGCGGTGGGCCAGGTGCCGGAATATATCGAGATGGTGGTGCGCTGGTGCAAGCAGTACACGCGCATGCCGGTCATCACCAAGCTGACGCCGAACATCACCGACATCCGCAAGCCGGCGCGGGCCGCCAAAGCCGGCGGCACCGACGCGGTGTCGCTGATCAACACCATCAACTCGATCACCGGGGTTGACCTCGACAGTTTTGCGCCGCAGCCGACCATCGACGGCAAGGGCTCGCATGGCGGCTATTGCGGCCCGGCGGTGAAGCCGATCGCGATGAACATGGTGGCCGAGATCGCGCGCGATCCGGAAACGCACGGCCTGCCAATCTCGGGCATCGGCGGCATCACAACCTGGCGGGATGCTGCCGAATTCATGGCACTCGGCGCCGGCAACGTGCAGGTCTGCACGGCGGCAATGACCTATGGTTTCAAGATCGTGCAGGAGATGATCGCGGGGCTGGAGAACTGGATGGACGAGAAGGGCCACGCCTCGCTCTCCGACATCATCGGCCGCGCCACACCCAATGTCACGGACTGGCAGTATCTCAACCTCAACTATGTCGCCAAGGCGCATATCGACCAGGACGCGTGCATCAAATGCGGGCGCTGCCACATCGCCTGCGAGGACACCTCGCACCAGGCGATCACCAGCATGGTCGACGGCGTCAGGCATTTCGAGGTGATCGAGGCCGAATGCGTCGGGTGCAATCTTTGCGTCAATGTCTGCCCGGTCGAGGGCTGCATCACCATGGAACCGCTGGCCGCCGGCGTGCTGGATCAGCGCACGGGCATACCGGTGTCGCCGGTCTACGCCAACTGGACGACGCATCCGAACAATCCGATGGCCAAGGTGGCCGCGGAGTAGGGAACACTTTTGAAAGAAATGCGGCGCCTTCGGGTGCCGTTTTTCGTTACCTATATTGCAGATAAGAATTATCCATGATAGGTACTATCCATGAATTGGAGCCAAAGATCGTGAAGCTGGGAGAGGGCGTCGAAGCGGCGATCCACTGCGCCGCCATGCTTGCCGGCGTCGATGGCAACAGCACCATGTCGGGCGCGGCCATGGCCGAGGCGTTCGGGCTGTCGCCGAGCTATCTCTTGAAGCATCTCAATCAGCTGACAACGGCGCGCATCCTGGAATCGGTGCCGGGGCCGGCAGGCGGCTACAGGCTGGCGCGGCCGGCCGAGCGGATCACGCTGCTCAACATCGTGCTTGCGGTCGAGGGCAGGGAGCCTGCCTTCCGCTGCGGCGAGATCCGCCAGCGCGGCCCGGTCAAGCTCGACGCGTCGGCCTATGTCAAACCGTGCGGCATCAATGCCGCGATGCTGAGGGCCGAGCGCGCCTATCGTGCCGCCCTTGCCGAGGCAAAGCTCTCCGACATCGTCGCCGATTTTATGAAAGACGCCGATCCCCGCACCGTCGCCGCAAGCTGCGTCTTCGTCGAACGCCATCAGCGGCTGCAAAAGTTCAACAGCCAAGCAAAGCGTGAAAGGTAAGAGAATGAAACAGAGGCTGCAGTTCTTCGCCAAGGCGCCTGAAATCATGAAGGCGGTGATGGCGCTCAACAAGGCCGTCGAGGAGTGCGGGCTGGAAGAAAGCCTGATGCACCTGGTCAAGCTCAGGGCTTCTCAGATCAATGGCTGTTCCTATTGTGTCGAGATGCACAGCCGCGAGGCAAGGCGGGATGGCGAAACGGAGCAGCGGCTTTATCTGGTCGCCGCCTGGAAGGAGTCGCCGCTGTTTTCCGAGCGCGAGCGCGCCGCGCTCGCCTGGACCGAGAAGGTGACGAACATCTCCGACAATGGCGTTCCGGACGATCTCTACGCCAGGACGCTGGAGCAGTTCTCCGAGGAAGAGCTGGTCAAGCTGACAGTGGTGATCGGCATGATCAACACCTGGAACCGGCTCTGCGTGTCGTTCCACGCCATCCATCCGATGCCGGCCGCCAAGGCTGCCTGATCATCCAAAGCCGCGCGGATCCGAAGACGGTTCCGCGCGGCTTTCATTTGCGAGATCAATGACATGTTTGAGAATCTTCAAAGCGAGATTCTGTTTGCCGCGCGCCTGCTGCTCGGCGGCGCCTTCGTCATTGCCCGGCCTGCGCAACGTCCAGCACAAGATCTGCTCATCCCGATGATGGCGGTAGGCGGCGTGCCTTAGGCAGGGCCGGCATTGTGGCTGGGCATGTCCTGCAGGTCGCGCCGGACGGCTGGTGATTGGCGGCTTATGGACCGCGCTGGCGGCGGCAAGCCTGACCCTGTTCCTGATCGTCGCGACGCCGATGTTTCACAATTTCTGGAATCATCAGGGTCCGGATCGCACCTCACGCATCAACGGATTCGTCGGCAATGTCGCCTTACCCAGCGGCATTCTGGCACTGACCACGCACTATGCCTGACAACCGCACTCGGATTCCGCACAATTGAGTGGCGCCGCGTTAATCGGTTTGTCGCGATTGTCCTGTATTGGCAAAAAACAGGTTCGCCGTCGGAGCGTTCATGGAGCAGAGCTGGACTGCATTCTGGGCACGCGTTTCGGATGCCTTCCACCAGACGCTGTTGCCGTTCCGTGCAGTCGCGGGAGCCTTCGGCCAGCATCCGAGCGACATTCAGATATGGTGCTTTCTGTGCGGCGTCTTCTTCCTGGCGGTCGTCGCCATACAGACCTATGGCGACATCATGCTCAGGCGACGCGGCGCCTTTGCCACCGGCAAGGTGATCGGCATCGACAAGTCGAGCGACGGGCCGGACACGCCGATCATCGAATTCGCCGACCGACTGGGCAAGACCTGGCGTTTCGGATCGCATCTGCCGGTCAACGGAACGACCGGGAACGTCGGCGCAGTGGTCGAAGTGATTTATGACCCTCTCCACCCGAAGCGGGCGCGGGAAGTCGGCCGCCCGCTGATGAAGGCCGTCCACCTGGCTGTCTGGTATGCGGTCGTCGCCGGGCTGATGGTGCTGGCCTTCTTGCCCGGCCTCTTTTCCAATTGATCCATTCAGGCGGCGAAGCGCAGGCCGCCGTCGCAGGTCAGCACCTGGCCGGTCATGAAACCGTTGGACACCAGGAAGGCGATCGCGTCGGCGACGTCCTCGGCGCGGCCGATGCGGCCGACCGGCGTCTTTCCGGCGTACTCGGCAAAGACCGCCTGCCGCTCTTCGCCCGATAGAAAATCCCACCAGGGCGTATCGATGACGCCGGGGGCCACGACGTTGACGCGCAGCGGCTTCAGTTCGACGGCCAGGATCGGGACTACGGTTAAAAGCATGCCGTTGATGGCGCCGATGCCGGCAATGCCGGGTGCTGCGATCTGCGCCGAGACGGCCGAAATGAAAGTGACCGATCCGGCTTTGTTCAAGGTCGGCAGGGCCGCTTGCAAGCAGCCTAGCTGCGGCTTGATCTTCTCGTCGACGCCGCTGCCGATGTCGGCAAGGTCGAGGGTCGCGAACGGCCCAAGGCCCTTGCCGCCGCTTGCGGCGAGAACGAGATGATCGAATAGGCCGAGACCATCGAAGAAGTGCCGGACCGCGTCCGGCTTGGTCGCGTCGAAAGCGGCCTTGCCGACGGTGCCGCCGAGGCTCTTCCAGGCGTTGTTCAGCTTGTCCTCGCTGCGGCCGGTGATCGTCACCTTCATCGTGGGGCTGAGCAGCCGTTTGGCTGTGGCAAGGCCAATGCCAGACGAGCCGCCGATGATGACGCAATGTTCGATGCTCATGAATGCTGTTCCCTGGATGTCGCGGAAGATTGTCCGGTCAGTTCGAGGCTGAGCGCCCGCAACCGGCTGCGGGCTTTTTCGTCATAGGCCTGGGCATCGGCGCGCGCTTCCCGCTGGCCATCGAAATAGAGGCCGCTGCGCCCTTCGAGCGCCGGAGATATTGCCAAGTTGAGGATCGCGTCGGCGCCGGTCTCGACCGAGCTCCACGGTGTGATGCCGGCCTGCCGGACCATGGTGGTATCCATGTAGCTTGCCGGATGGAGTGCATTGACGGTGACGCCGCTGCCTTCGAGCTGCTCGGCCAGATCGATGGTGAACAAGATCTGCGCCAGCTTGCTCTGGCAATAGGCGCGCACGCCGCTGTAGCCGCGGGCCAGATTGACATCGTCGAAATCGATCGCCTGCTGGCCGGCGGAGGCGACATTGACGATGCGCGCCGGCGCACTTGCCTTCAGCAAGGGCAAAAGCTCCGACGACAGCAGGAAGCCTGCGAGATAGTTGACGGCGAAGCGCATTTCGTAGCCGTCGGCGCTCACTTGCCTTTTTGCGCCTTCGCCGCCCGTGCCGACGCCGGCATTACTGATCAATATGTCGAGCCGGTCGGTTCCTGCCCGCACGGCGCCGGCAAGGCGGCGCACTTCGGCGAGCGACGAAAGATCCGCAAGCAGAAATTCGGCGTTGCCGCCCTCGGCTTCGATGGCAGCGACTGTCGCCTTGGCGCGAGTTTGGTCGCGGCCATGCACCAGCACGCGGGCGCCGGCAGCGCCGAGCCTTTCAGCGACCATGCGGCCAACCCCGTCGGTCGAGCCGGTGACGAGAACGGTCTTATTCTTAAGTTCCATGTTCAGAGCCTCCTTATGCTGCTCTGAACGCAAGATGGGGCGTGGCGCGCAGGCCAAACAGTTCAAATTTTATCCTGGTATCGATACTGCTATAATAGCTGCATGGATGCCGTGCCCCATTCCCCTGAGGACAGCCGCCGCCGCGAGCTCGGCGCTTTCCTGCGCTCGCGCCGGGAGCGGCTCTCGCCTGCCGACATTGGGATTGCGAGCGGCGCCAGGCGGCGTACGCCCGGGCTGAGGCGCGAGGAAGTGGCAATGATCGCCGGCGTCGGCACCACCTGGTACACCTGGCTGGAGCAAGGGCGGGACGTGCGGCCCTCGGTCGAAGTGCTGACCGCGCTCTGCGAGGCGCTGCGCCTGGACACCGTCGAGAAGCGGCATCTGTTCATCCTTGCCGGCCGCCAGCAGCCGGAGCAGCGCGCGGCGACCTCTGAAAAGGTCGACGCCACACTGCTGCACATGCTGAGGAGCCTCGTCTTGCAGCCGGCTTATGTGGTTGGCCGGCGTTGGGACGTGCTCGCCTGGAATCCGGCGGCGGTCGCCGTGTTCGGCGACTATGGCCTGCTGGAGGGCGATGCCCGCAACATCGTCCATCTGGTGTTCACAAGCCCGCATCACCGCCGGCTGCTGGTCGATTGGGAAGAGCTTGCCCGCGTGGTGCTCGCTTCGTTTCGCGCGGAGAGCGCCAAATATGTCGGCGATCCGGATTTCGAGCGGCTGATCGCGCTGATGATGCGCTCAAGCCCGGAGTTCCGTGATTGGTGGCCGCGGCGGGACGTGGCGAGAAGGCTGACGGGCGTGAAACACGTCCGCCATCCCACAGCCGGCCCGATGGCTTTCGAGCATATGAGCCTGTCGATCGACGACGGCTCGGACATGCGGCTGATCGTCTACACGCCGTTGCCCGAGCAGAATACGATCGCCAAGCTCAAGAAGCTGCTGGAAGAGAAGCCCGCCGAGCGGCGCAGCGCCTGATCTTCGCCCGACCTAAGCTTTCGGCTTCAGCCCATCGAGGAACAGTTGCTCCAGGAACCGGGCAGCATCCTCGAAGCGGCCGTCGCCGCCGCGGTCGGGGCCGAGCACGGCGCGCACCTGGACGTCGAAATCGGCGTAATGCTGCGTCGTCGCCCAGATCGAGAAGATCAGATGCCAGGGGTCGGTGCGGGCGATCTTGCCGGCGCGCATCCAGCCCTTGATGACGGCGGCCTTCTCCTCGACCAGCGTTTTCAGCTCGCCCTCGAGCATCGGCATGATGCGCGGCGCGCCCTGCAGGATCTCGTTGGCGAAGAGCCGGCTTTCACGCGGAAAATCGCGCGCCATTTCGAGCTTGCGGCGGATGTAGCTTCTGAGCTCGGTCATCGGATCGCCGATATCGTCAAGCTCGCGGAGCGGCGCCAGCCAGGTGTCCAGGAGCCGCTGCATCAATGTCTCGTGAATGTCCTCCTTGCGGCGGAAGTAATAGAGGAGGTTCGGCTTCGACATGCCGGCGGCTTCGGCGATCTGGTCGATGGTCGAGCCGCGAAAACCGTTGGCGGAGAAGACTTCGAGCGCGGCCTCCAGGATGAGCTCGCGCTTTTCCTGCTGGATGCGGGTGCGGCGTGGAACTGAGCCTTCCATCGTGTCCGTCATCCTTGCCGGCTGCTGCCGTGTGGGCACTCTGGACCAATTCTCTGGACCAGTTTTTCTCCGAGCCGTGGAGCGCGCTTTCGATGCCGCATTTCCGTTAGTAGTCCCTTGACCGCCGACAGGGCGGTGCTAACGTTTGTCCAACCGGTCAAAATTTTGCGTAGCACGAAAACGCAACGAAGACCAAGCCTTGGGAAGACCAAGCGTTAGCGCACAGAAACAGGTTACAAGGGGAAATCTTGGTCATGTCCAACCGGCTGAAAGTCACGCCGAACGATCTCAGCGCATTCTGGATGCCGTTCACGGCAAACCGGCAGTTCAAGCAGGCGCCGCGCATGTTCGTGTCCGCCAAGGACATGCACTACACGACGAGCGATGGCCGCAAGGTGCTCGACGGCACTGCAGGCCTCTGGTGCGTCAACGCCGGCCATTGCCGGCCGAAGATCACCGAGGCCATTCAGCAGCAGGCCGCCGAACTCGACTATGCGCCGGCCTTCCAGATGGGCCACCCGATCGTCTTCGAACTGGCGAACCGCCTGGTCGATATCGCGCCGAAGGGCATGGACCATGTGTTCTTCACCAATTCCGGTTCGGAATCGGTCGAGACCGCGTTGAAGATGGCGATCGCCTATCACCGTGTCCGCGGCGAGGGCTCGCGCACCCGGCTGATCGGCCGCGAGCGCGGCTATCACGGCGTCAATTTCGGCGGCATTTCGGTCGGGGGCATCGTCGCCAACCGCAAGATGTTCGGCACGCTGCTCGGCGGCGTCGACCATCTGCCGCACACCCACCTGCCGGAGAAGAACGCCTTCTCGAAGGGCGTGCCTGAGCACGGCGCCGAACTGGCGAACGAGCTGGAGCGTCTCGTCACCCTGCATGACGCCTCGACCATCGCTGCGGTCATCGTCGAGCCGGTCGCAGGCTCGACTGGCGTCATCCTGCCGCCGAAAGGCTACCTGCAGAAGCTTCGAGAAATCTGCACCAAGCACGGCATATTGTTGATCTTCGATGAAGTGATCACCGGCTTCGGCCGTCTTGGCGCGCCATTCGCCGCCGATTATTTCGGCGTCACGCCGGATATCATGACGACGGCCAAGGGCGTCTCCAACGGCGTCATCCCGATGGGCGCGGTTTTCGTGAAGAAGGAAATCCACGACGCCTTCATGAACGGCCCGGAGCACATGATCGAGTTCTTCCACGGCTACACCTATTCGGGCAATCCGATCGCCTGCGCCGCGGCTCTTGGCACTTTGGACACCTACAAGGAAGAAGGCCTGCTAACCCGCGGCGAGGAGCTGGCGCCTTACTGGGAAGACGCGCTGCATTCGTTGAAGGGCGAGCCGCATGTCATCGACATCCGCAATATCGGCCTGATCGGCGCGATCGAGCTGGCGCCGATCGCCGGTAGCCCGACCAAGCGGGCCTTCTCGGCCTTTGTCAAAGCGTTCGAACGCGGCGCGCTGATCCGCACAACCGGCGACATCATCGCGCTGTCGCCGCCGCTGATCATCACCAAGGGCCAGATCAACGAACTGATCCACCATGTTCGCGATGTTCTGCGCTCGATAGACTAAGTGGTCAAACCGCTCGGGCGGCGACGGGAACCGCCGCCCGACCGGAGACCTGAAATGAGAGGACTTTGAATGGCCGCCCCCGGCGAGAATCTGCGAATCAATTCAGACCGTTTGTGGGATTCCATCATGGAGATGGCGAAGATCGGCCCCGGCATCGCCGGGGGCAACAATCGCCAGACGCTGACCGATTCCGACAAGCAAGGCCGCGAATTGTTCAAGTCCTGGTGCGACGAGGCCGGGCTCACGATGGGCGTGGACCAGATGGGCACCATGTTCATGACGCGCGCCGGCACCGATCCGGACGCGCTGCCGATCTATGTCGGCTCCCATCTCGATACCCAGCCCACCGGCGGCAAATATGACGGCGTGCTCGGCGTGCTCTCTGGCCTCGAGGTCGTGCGCTCGCTCAACGATCTCGGCATCAAAACCAAACATCCGATCGTCGTCACCAACTGGACGAACGAGGAGGGAGCCCGTTTCGCGCCGGCCATGCTCGCCTCCGGCGTGTTCGCAGGCGTCCACACGCAGGACTATGCCTATGCCCGCAAGGATCTCGACGGCCTGAGCTTCGGCGACGAGCTGAAGCGGATCGGTTGGGTCGGGGACGAGGCGGTCGGCGCGCGCAAGATGCACGCCTATTTCGAGTACCATATCGAGCAGGGGCCCATCCTCGAGGCCGAGAACAAGCAGATCGGCGTGGTGACCCACTGCCAGGGCCTGTGGTGGCTGGAATTCACGCTGACCGGCAGGGAGGCGCATACCGGCTCGACCCCGATGAACATGCGCGTCAATGCGGGGTTGGCCATGGCCCGCATCCTGGAGATGGTGCAGACGGTCGCGATGGAGAACCAGCCGGGCGCCGTCGGCGGTGTGGGCCAGGTGAAGTTCTCGCCCAACTCCCGCAACGTTTTGCCGGGCACGGTGATCTTCACTGTCGATATCCGCTCGCCCGATAAGGCCAAGCTCGACGGCATGCGCGCGCGCATCAAGAAGGAGGCGCCGAAGATCTGCGAGCCGCTCGGCGTGAAATGCGCCGTCGAGGCGGTCGGCCATTTCGATCCGGTGACCTTCGATCCGACGCTGGTCGGCCGTGTCCGCACCGCCGCCGAGAAGCTGGGCTACAGCCACATGAACATCATCTCCGGCGCCGGCCACGACGCCTGCTGGGCGGCCAAGGTCGCGCCGGCGACCATGGTCATGTGTCCCTGTGTCGGCGGGCTCAGCCACAACGAGGCCGAGGACATCTCCAAGGAATGGGCGGCGGCGGGCGCCGACGTGCTGTTCCACGCGGTGGTCGAGACGGCAGGAATCGTCGAATGACCGAATAGAAATCACCTCGAAAAAGCCGCTCGCAAAGAAGCGTGAAAAGATCAGGGGAACGGATATGACCAAAGTCATCAAGAACGGCACCATCGTCACCGCCGACCGCACGTGGAAAGCCGACGTGCTGATGCAGCACGGCAAGATCATCGCCATCGGCTCGAACCTGCATGGCGATCACGAGTTCGACGCCACCGGCTGCTATGTCATGCCGGGCGGCATCGATCCGCACACCCATCTCGAAATGCCCTTCATGGGCACCTATTCGGCCGACGATTTCGAATCCGGCACGCGCGCGGCGCTTTCGGGCGGCACGACCATGGTCGTCGATTTCTGCCTGCCGGCGCCGCAGCAGTCGCTGCTGGAGGCGCTGCAGATGTGGGACAACAAGACCTCGAAGGCTGCCTGCGACTATTCCTTCCACATGGCGATCACCTGGTGGGGCAAGCAGGTCTTCGACGAGATGGCGACCGTCGTCGACAGGGGCATCACCTCGTTCAAGCATTTCATGGCCTATAAGGGCGCGCTGATGGTCGACGACGACGAGATGTATTCCTCGTTCCAGCGCTGCGCCGATCTCGGCGCGCTGCCGCTGGTCCATGCCGAAAATGGCGACGTGGTCGCGGCACTCTCGCAGAAGCTGCTTGCCGCCGGCAATAACGGCCCCGAGGGGCATGCCTATTCGCGTCCGCCCGAAGTGGAAGGCGAGGCGACAAACCGCGCCATCATGATCGCCGACATGGCAGGCGTGCCGCTCTATGTCGTGCACGTCTCCTGCGAGCAGAGCCATGAAGCCATCCGCCGGGCACGCCAGAAGGGCATGCGCGTCTATGGCGAGCCGCTGATCCAGCACCTGACGCTCGACGAGAGCGAATATTTCAACAAGGACTGGGACCATGCGGCGCGGCGCGTAATGAGCCCGCCTTTCCGCAGCAAGTGGCACCAGGATTCGCTGTGGGCGGGCCTGCAGGCCGGATCGCTGCAGGTGGTGGCGACAGACCACTGCTCCTTCACCACCAAGCAGAAGCGCAACGGCGTCGGCGACTTCACCAAGATCCCGAACGGCACCGGCGGCCTCGAGGATCGTTTGCCCGTGCTTTGGACGACCGGCGTCAACACCGGTCGGCTGACGATGAACGAGTTCGTCGCGGTGACCTCGACCAACATCGCCAAGATCCTCAACATGTATCCGAAGAAGGGCGCGATCGTCGAAGGCGCCGATGCCGACATCGTGGTCTGGGACCCGAAGCGCATCAAGACGATCACGGCCAAGAACCAGCAGTCGGTGATCGACTACAACGTCTTTGAGGGTTTCGAGGTGACGGGGCTGCCGCGATTCGTCTTTTCGCGCGGCGAACTGTCGATCGAAGAAGCGGACGTCAAGGCCAAGGTCGGGCACGGGGAGTTCGTGGCGCGCGAACCGAACGCCGCTGTCAACCGCGCGCTTTCGACCTGGAAGGAGATCAGCGCACCGCGCAAGGTGGAGCGCACGGGCATTCCGGCGACCGGAGTTTGAGCGTGCGCGCAACTCACCTTCTCGTCGGGGCAGCCGTGCTGCTGGCCGCCGGCCAAGCTTTCGCCGCCGGCATCGATCTCTCCAAGCCCTGGGGCAACAAATCCGGCTGCATCAACAAGAACGGCCAGGAGGTCTATGCCGAGGACATGCTGCTGTTGACCAGCGAGGCGTTCGTCACGGTCGCCAGCGCCTGCACCTTCACCGAGAAGAAACCCCAGGCGGATGGCTCCCTTGTGGTGACGGCGCAGTGCGAGGCGGAAGGCGAGGAGGGGCAGTCGCCGGCCCAGTTCATCATCAAGCGCAGCGCCAAGAACGCCAAGAGGTTGGTGATCGCCGACAAGGACGGCAAGGCGATGGGAGAAGTCTCCCGGTGCAAATGACGGCGGTCCCGTCGACTTCAGGCAACCAACGCATCCAGTTCCGGCATCAGGACCACGCTTTCCTGCTCGTTGGGATCGGTGCGGGCGATGACCGCCGAAGAGGGCGCACCGCTCAGATTGGCGGGCAGATGCGGAACTCCCGCCGGAATGTAGAACAGGTCGCCGGCCTGGACGACTTTGTGATGCTCGAGCCGGTCACCATACCAGGTATGGACCTCGCCGGAGAGCACATAGATCGCGGTCTCGTGGTTCTCATGCATATGCGCCTTGGCGCGGGCGCCGGGCGGCATGGTGAGAAGATGCATACAAATGCCGGAGGAGCCGACGGTTTCGGCGGCAATACCGGCGAAATAGCTCAAGCCTTGCTTGCCTTCATAAGTGCTTTCAGGGCGAATAAGATGGCATGTGGGTTTAGGCGACATCGGCAAGGCTCCGGGCGTCGATCAAGTGGGACTGGACGAGTGGAAAGCAAGGCAATCGTAAAATCAACCGGATTCCGGCCGGCGCGGCAGCGGCTGCGAAAGACAGGTTTCTGCCGATGAGCGGACAGTCGCCAGCCGTCGTTTCGGCAAGCAAGCTCGGCCTCACCTTCCAGACCAATGACGGTCCGGTGCAGGCGCTGTCCAATGTCGATCTCACCATCGGCAAGGGTGAGTTCGTCTCCTTCATCGGCCCCTCCGGCTGCGGCAAGACAACCTTGCTGCGCGTTATCGCCGATCTGGAGAAGCCGACCTCGGGAACGATCTCCGTCAATGGGATTTCGCCGGAGCAGGCGCGCGAGAAGCGGGCTTACGGCTATGTCTTCCAGGCGGCGGCGCTGTTTCCTTGGCGCACGATCGAGCGCAATGTGGCGCTGCCGCTGGAAATCATTGGCCTCAGCCAGGCCGAGCAGGCGGAACGCATCAAGCGCACCCTCGAACTCGTCAACCTCTCCGGCTTCGAGAAGAAGTATCCCTGGCAGCTGTCCGGCGGCATGCAGCAGCGCGCCTCGATCGCGCGCGCGCTCGCCTTCGACGCCGATTTGCTTTTGATGGACGAGCCGTTCGGCGCGCTCGACGAGATCGTGCGCGACCATCTGAACGAACAGCTTCTTGAACTCTGGGATTCGACCAACAAGACGATCTGCTTCGTCACCCATTCGATCCCCGAGGCGGTCTATCTCTCAACCCGCATCGTGGTGATGTCGCCGCGGCCGGGCCGCGTCACCGACGTGATCGAATCTACCTTGCCCAGGAAGCGGCCGCTCGACATCCGCGAGACGCCGGAATTCCTGGCGATCGCCGCGCGCGTGCGCGACGGGTTGAGGGCGGGGCACAGCTATGATGATTGAGGGTGCTTGCCAGCGGACGGACACCCGCTGCTTCGACATCCTGGGGCGGAGCAAGCGCGAAGCCGCGCGCGTGGCGGGAGCCGACCGCCGTGATTTCGTCATCCTAGGGTGGAGCGACGCGAAGCGGAGCGCAGACCCTAGGATCCATGCCGTGACGTCGACCGAAGGCCGTAAGCGGCTCAGAATACCCGACGAGCTGAGCGCAGCGCTGGGAGCCGCATTCTGCGCCACAGCGGAGCGTCGAGATAACGGCATGGATCCTAGGGTCTGCGCCGCGTCGCTTCGCTCCTTGCTCTGCTCTAGCATGACGAGAAACGCGCAGCGCCGCGTGCTGCCGTTGCGCCGGGGGAAGGCCTGCTAAATGGACTCCTTCCGTTCCAAGATCATCCCGGTCACCTCAATCCTCGCCGGCGTGGTGGTGCTCTGGTATGTCTTCGCCGTCATCCTCAATGCGCCGTTCCAGCGCGATCTCGACGCCAGAGCCAACGAAACCCCCAGCACGGTCGAATTCATCGGCAAGACATTGTCGCAGCCGAAGCCGACGCTGCCGGCGCCACATCAGGTGGCGGTGAACTTCTTCGAGAACACCTTCCTGCGCGGCATCACCTCGAACCGCAGCCTTGTCTACAATGCCTGGGTGACGCTGTCCTCGACGCTGCTCGGCTTTGCTTTCGGCACGGCGCTCGGCATCGTGATCGCCGTCGGCATCGTGCATGTGACGACGCTCGACCGCAGCCTGATGCCATGGATCATCGCCTCGCAGACCATTCCGATCCTGGCGGTGGCGCCGATGATCATAGTGGTGCTGGCGGCCATCGGCATCACCGGGCTGATCCCGAAGGCGCTGATCTCGACCTATCTGTCGTTCTTCCCGGTTGCGGTCGGCATGGTGAAGGGATTGCGCTCGCCCGAGCTCATGCATCTCGACCTGATGCACACCTATAATGCCAGCGCCTCGCAGACCTTCTGGAAGCTGCGCGTGCCGGCCTCGGTGCCGTTCCTGTTCACGTCTATGAAGGTGGCGGTGGCGGCGAGCCTGGTCGGCGCCATCGTCGGCGAATTGCCGACGGGTGCTGTCGCCGGCATCGGCGCCAAGCTGCTCTCGGGCGCCTATTACAGCCAGACGATCGACATCTGGTCGGCGCTGGTTGCGGGCTCGGTGGTTGCCGCGCTTCTGGTCATGGTGGTCGGCATCGCCGGCCGCCTGGTCGACCGCGCCATGGGCGGGAGGCCGGCATGACCTGGCTGAAACCATCCTGGCAAGCGGTGCTGGCGATCCTTCTTTGCGTCGTCGCCTTCGCGCTCGGCACGATGTCGACACCGGAAGCGGCTGCGCTGGCCGAGCCTGCCGCGACGGTTGCCTACCCGTATATGGGCACCAAAGGTCTCATCCTCGGATTGCTGCTGATCGCGGCGCTGGTTTCGACGGTGAGACTCGCGCCACTTGTCGAAGCGATTGCCCTGTTCATCGGCGCTCATGTCGCAGCGTGGCTTCTGGTCAAGGGCATCGGAGGCTTCGAGGGCACGGCACTGGCGCCGTACTTTCTGGTTCTCGCGGCCGCCTGGTTGCTTGCCTGGCGCTGCGTCGCCCTGTTGTCCTCGTTACGGCCTGCAGCCAGCGGGGCCAAAACGGCGCTGCGGCTGATCATTCCGGCGATCTTCGGCGCCTGGATCCTGATCATCTGGGAAGCGGTGACGCGCGGCGCCGGCATTCCCTTCATCCTTTTGCCGCCGCCGAGCGCCATCGGCGCGCGCATCGCCAACTCGCTGCCGATCCTGGGATCGGACGTGCGGCAGACGATCTTCAAGGCGGTGCTGATCGGCTACATCGTCGGCAACCTCGCCGGCTTCGTCGTCGCCATCCTTGCCGACCGTGTGCCGTTCCTCAGGCGCGGGCTGCTGCCGATCGGCAACATGGTATCGGCGCTGCCGATCATCGGCGTCGCGCCGATCATGGTGATGTGGTTCGGCTTCGACTGGCCGTCCAAGGCGGCGGTCGTGATCATCATGACCTTCTTCCCGATGCTGGTGAACACCGTCGCGGGGCTTGCCGCCTCCGGCCACATGGAGCGCGATTTGATGCGCACTTATGCGTCGGGCTACTGGCCGACCTTGCTGAAGCTGCGGCTGCCGGCGGCAATGCCGTTCATCTTCAATGCGCTGAAGATCAACTCGACGCTGGCGCTGATCGGCGCCATCGTCGCGGAGTTCTTCGGCACGCCCGTGGTCGGCATGGGATTCCGCATTTCGACGGAAGTCGGGCGGATGAACATCGACATGGTCTGGGCCGAAATCGCAGTTGCAGCACTGGCGGGTTCGGTCTTTTATGGCGTGGTCGCTCTTGTCGAGAGAGCCGTCACGTTTTGGCATCCCTCTGTCCGTGGTGGATAGGGGCGGTGGGTTTGGGTGCTAACTTCAGAGGGTAAAAACATGAAAAGACTGATAATTTCTGCTCTGGCCGGGGCGATGTCGCTGGCCGCTTTCCAAGCGATGGCGGCCGACAAGGTGACGCTGCAGCTGAAATGGGTCACGCAGGCCCAGTTCGCCGGCTACTACGTCGCCAAGGCCAAGGGCTTCTACGAGGCCGAAGGGCTCGACGTCGACATCAAGCCGGGCGGGCCGGATATCGCGCCCGAGCAGGTGATCGCCGGCGGCGGCGCCGATGTGATCGTCGACTGGATGGGCGGCGCGTTGGCCGCCCGTGAAAAAGGCGTGCCGCTGGTCAACATTGCCCAGCCGTTCAAGAAAGCCGGCATGGAGCTGGTCTGCCCGAAGGACGGCCCGATCAAGACCGAAGCCGACTTCAAGGGCCACACCCTCGGCGTCTGGTTCTTCGGCAACGAGTACCCGTTCTATGCCTGGATGAACAAGCTCGGCCTCAAGACCGACGGCGGCAAGGACGGCGTCACCGTGCTGAAGCAAAGCTTTGACGTGCAGCCGCTGATCCAGAAGCAGGCGGACTGCATCTCGGTCATGACCTATAACGAGTACTGGCAGCTGATCGACGCCGGCTACAAGCCGGAGCAGCTCACCGTCTTCAACTATTCGGCCATGGGCAACGACCTGCTTGAGGACGGCCTCTACGCGCTGGAGAACAAGCTGAAGGATCCGGCCTTCGAGGACAAGATGGTGCGCTTCGTGCGCGCCTCGATGAAGGGCTGGAAATACGCGGTCGACAATTCGGATGAGGCGGCCGAGATCGTCATGGATAATGGCGGCCAGGACGAGAACCATCAGAAGCGCATGATGGGCGAAGTCGCCAAGCTGATCGACAATGCCGACGGCAAGCTCGATCCGGCCACATATGAGCGCACCGCCAAGGCGCTGCTCGACCAGAAGATCATCGCCAAGGAGCCGTCGGGCGCCTACACGACCGCGATCACCGACAAGGCGATCAAGTAAGGTCGACCTCGCCAGTCGAGACTTAACGGGGGCGGGTGACCGCCCCTTTTGCTTGGCTGTGGTAAAATATCCGTGTGCAGGGATACAAGCGGCCTGCCAACCGTTGCAGTGGGGCATCCGCGCGCCGGGGGAGCCGCGGCGGGGCGGATGCGCGCCAGCCAAGGAGGTTCTCCAATGCGCATCCAATCATGGCCGATGCTTTCGGCCTTTGCTGTCTCGACTGCTTTGCTGCTCGCGTCTCCGGCCTTGGCCGAAACTGTGAAGTACAATGCGACGCTCGACGGTAGCCAGCAGAGCCCGCCCGTCACCACCAAAGGCAAGGGAACCGCCACATTCACCTTCGACACCGCCAAGAAGAAGCTCAGCTGGAACGTCAAATATTCCGGCCTCAGCGGACCTGCGACGGCTGCTCACATTCACGGGCCGGCCGCGTCGGGTGAAAACGCACCTCCGGTAATCCCATTCAAGAAGCTCAAAAGCCCGATCAAGGGATCGGCGACGCTGACCGACGCGCAGGCGGCCGACCTCGAGGCCGGCAAGTACTACGTCAACGTCCACACCAAGGCGAATCCGGACGGCGAGATCCGCGGCCAGATCGAGAAAGCCGGCGGATCGATGTAGCGGAGTTCCTCAGGCAGCAACGAGGGGGCGACCGCCTCGTTCTGCCTGATCAGGACTTGTCGCGTATCTGTGTCAGCGTGCGGGTCGGCGTAATGGCTTCGGGATCGAGCCTGATCTCGACGATCGCCGGTTTGCCGCTGGCGCGTGCACGTTCGAAGGCCGGAGCGAAGTCTTCGGTCCTTTCGACGGTCTCGCCATGGCCGCCATAGGCGCGGGCGAGGGCGGCGAAATCCGGGTTCTTGAGGTCGGTCGCCACGACGCGGCTCGGATATTCCCGCTCCTGATGCATGCGGATCGTGCCGTAAATGCCGTTGTTGACGACGACCACGATGATCGGCAGGTCGTATTGCACGGCGGTCGCGAACTCCTGCCCGTTCATCAGAAAGCAGCCGTCGCCGGCAAACGCGATGACCGCGCGATCCGGGTACAGGGCCTTGGCCGCGACCGCGGCCGGCGTGCCGTAGCCCATCGAGCCGGAAGTCGGCGCCGCCTGCGTGGCGAAGCGGCGGAAGCGGTGGAAGCGATGTACCCAGGTGGCGTAGTTGCCGGCGCCGTTGGTGAGGATGGCGTCTTCCGGCAGCGCCTTTTCCAGATAGGTCATGATCGGCCCCATCTGCACGGCGCCGGGGCCGGTCTGAGGCGGCGTCGACCATTCGAGATAGGCGGCATGCAGCTTTGCCGTCTCCGCCGCCCAACCGGGCGCGGCCGGACCTTTGCGTCTGGCGAAGGCTCGCACGAAGGCGGCGGGGGAGGCGTTGATCGCCAGGGTCGGCCGATAGACGCGGCCAAGCTCGCCGGCGTCGGCGTGGACATGCACCAGCATCTGGTCCGGGTAAGGGCTTTTCAACAGCGTGTAGTCCGAGGACGGCATCTCGCCCATGCGGCCGCCGATGAGCAGCACCAGGTCTGCCTGCTTGACCGCTGCCGCCAGCTTCGGATTGATGCCGATGCCGACATCGCCGGCATAGTTCGGATGCAAGTGGTCGAACAGCATCTGGCGGCGGAAGGAGCAGCCGACCGGCAGTGACCAGGCCTCTGCGATACGGGTGACGTCCTGAACCGCTTGAATATCCCAGCGCGTGCCGCCCAGGATGGCAATTGGCCGTTTGGCGGCATTGAGCAGGGCCTCAAGCCGGTCGATTTCGGCTTCACCAGGGCTTGTTTCGACCAGCGTATGAGCCAGCGCCGTTGGGGCCTCGACCTCGCTGGTCAGCATGTCCTCGGGCAGCGAGATGACAACTGGGCCAGGGCGGCCTGACGTCGCCACCGCGAAGGCGCGGGTGACGAATTCCGGGATGCGTGAGGCATCGTCGATCTCAACCACCCATTTGGCGATGTCGCCGAAGAAGCGCTTGTAGTCGACCTCCTGAAAAGCCTCGCGCTCCTTGGCGTGACTGGCGACCTGGCCGATGAACAGGATCAGCGGCACCGAATCCTGCATGGCGATATGAATGCCGGCCGAAGCGTTGGTGGCGCCGGGGCCGCGGGTGACAAAGCATATGCCGGGCTTTCCGGTCAGGCGCCCCTGGCAGTCGGCCATCATCGCCGCTCCGCCTTCCTGACGGCAGACGATGGTGCGGATCGGCGAGTCATGCAGCGCGTCGAGCACCGCCAGATAGGATTCGCCAGGAACGCAGAAGATGCGGTCGGTGCCGTTCGCTTCGAGCGTCTCGACGATCAATTGTCCGCCCGTTTTCATTTTGCTGCTCTCTCCAGTTCGGCAAGGATTTCCTCAGTGTGCTCGCCGAGACGCGGCGAGGGCCGCTCATAGACGAGCGGCGTGCCGGACATCACCATCGGCGCACGTACCGAAGGCAGCAAATTGCCATGACCGTCCTCCAGGTCGAGCCGCATGCCGCGCGCGATCGTCTGCGGATCGGCGAACATCTGGCCGATCGTGTTGATCGGGCTTGCCGGCACGCCGGCCGCCTCGAGCTTTGCCAGCAGCGGATCGCGATCCCACGTGCTCAGCGACTCGATGATCTGTTCGCGCAGCTTTGCGCGATTGGCGACGCGCGCCGGATTGGTGGCGAAATCCGGATTGGCTGGCAGATCGGTGAGGCCGACCGCTGCGCAGAACTTGGTGAATTGTCCGTCATTGCCGACCGCCAGGATGATATGGCCGTCCTTGACCGGCAGCACCTCGTAAGGCGCGATGTTCATATGCGCATTGCCCATCTGTGCGGGCGACTTGCCGGAGACCAGATAGTTGAGGTTCTGGTTGCCGAGCGCCGAGATCTGGCTGTCGAAGAGCGCCATGTCGATATGCTGGCCTTCACCGGTCCTTTCTGCGTGGCGGAGCGCCGCCTGGATGGCGATCACCGAATAAAGCCCAGTGAACAGGTCGGAGATGGCGACGCCTGCCTTTTGCGGCTCGCGGCCGGCCTCGCCGGTGATCGACATCATGCCGGCCATCGCCTGGATGATGAAATCGTAACCCGCGCGGGGTGCGTACGGCCCGTCCTGGCCAAAGCCGGTGATCGAGCAATAGACGAGGCGCGGGTTGATCCTCTTCAGGCTCTCATAGTCGAGCCCGTATTTCTTGAGACCGCCGAGCTTGAAGTTCTCGATCAGCACGTCGGCCGTGGCGACGAGGCGGCGGAGCGTGTCGGCGCCTTCGGGCTTGGAGAAATCGATGGCGATCGAGCGCTTGCCGCGATTGCAGGAATGATAATAGGCCGCCGAAAGGTTCTCGCCGTCATGGCTCATGACGAAGGGTGGGCCCCATTTGCGGGTGTCGTCGCCGCCGTCCGGGCTCTCGACCTTGATGACATCGGCGCCGAGATCGGCGAGCAGCTGCCCGGCCCAGGGGCCTGCCAGGATGCGGGCGAGTTCGATGACGCGGATGCCTTTCAGCGGGGGTTCAGCCATGGATCACCGTGAGTAATCGAAGCGCAGCGTCTACCAACAGAGGTCGCCCCTGTCACGACCCATGCAATGGGCCAATGGCTAGGGTTTCAGCGCATGATCCGCCCAGGCGGCGAAATCATTCATGATGATGTCGCGGTTGACCTCGTTCAGGCTTTCGTGGCGGGTGTCGGCGTAAACCTTTGAAACCAGATTCGAAAAGCCCATTCTGTCCATACGCCGGGCAAGGTGGTGAACCGCTTTGCCGTAGTCCGATGCCGGATCCTTCCCGCCGCCGATCAGATTGACGAAGAGGTCGCGGCGCACGCCGGCGAAGCTCGAATCCCTACCGGCGTAGAGCGCCAGGTTGACCACATCGCGCCACATGGAGATGGAGGCGTCCCAGCCGCAGAGCGGGTCGGCGATGTATTTGTCGACCTCGACCGGATCGCGCGACAGCCAGTCGAACAAGGTCCGGTGATTGGGCACGGCCTTGCCCCAGGCCTGGAAGGTCAGCTTGGGCAGCAGCCGAGATGGCACGTCGGAGCCCAGCCGCATCCTTTCCCAGCCCAGGATGGCCAGGGCCAGCTGGCCGAGCAGGCCTTGCGAGAAATTGCCGTTCCAGATCACGGCGGCATGGACACGACCGGAGTGGCGGAGGACGAAATTCAGCGCGATCGAGGCGCCGAGCGAATGTCCAAAAGCGATGACCGGCAATCCCGGATGTTCAACGGCGATCAGATCATGCACCGCGCCGACATCGGCAATCACCTTGGCGATGCCGTCGGTATCGGCGAACCGGCCGAGCGGCGCATCGGGCGCCTTTGTCGCGCCATGGCCGCGATGGTCATGGGCGTAGACATGGAAGCCGCGCGCGCCGAGGAAGTCGGCAAAGCGGGCGTAACGCGCCGCATGCTCGGCCAATCCGTGATTGATCTGGATGACGGCGCGCGGGGATACCTGCGCATGTCTCACATAGAGGTTGAGGTCGGCCCCGGCCGGTGAGGCCAGCCTGGTCTGCTTGTCGAATGGCATGTCTCGCTCCCTTGCCGACTGATGGGCGAGGGCTTCGGCTGCGTCAAGAGTGCGCGATCCTTTCGAGCCTGTGGAGTGCGCTTATCGCTCTCCTGGGGATTATTTTCGCGCGACGACGAAGATCGCAATTCTGACACGTCGCCTGTTCTAATGTGGAGAATCCGATACGGTTCGATGATCGCCGGGAGAGCGGGAATGCGGGTTTGGGCAGTATGGGGTTCGGTTGTTATGGCCCTGGTTGGCGCCGGCGCGGCTCAGGCCGATGTGAAGATGAGCGGCACCTTCGTGGCCGACAGCGCCTGTCCGGCCACGCAAGCCATCAGGAGCGGCAAGAACTCCGGCAACGCGTCTACCGAAGCGGGACAGACCTATCAGCTTCTGGCAGGCAACAAGGACGAGCCCACCCATTATCTCATCCAGGTTCCTGACGCCGATCCGGAGCGACGCTGGGTGAAGATCAACTGCGGCCATGTCACCGGCGGCAGGGCGTCCGCCACGCCGTCGCCGGCCGATCCGATGAAGCCGTCGCAACCTGGTTCCGGCAAGCCTGACTATGTGTTCGCGATGAGCTGGCAGCCCGCATTCTGTGAGACCAAGGCCAACAAACCCGAATGCAAGGCGCAGAATCCCAACGAATTCGACGCTTCGCACTTCACGCTGCATGGGCTGTGGCCGCAGCCGAACGGCAATTTCTATTGCCAGGTGTCGGCGGGCGACAAGGCCAACGACAATCCCGCGCATTGGGGGGATTTGCCGCCCGTCGAACTCGACGCCAACACGCGCGCCGAGCTCGACCAGATGATGCCGGGCACGGCGTCCAAGCTGGAGCGCCATGAATGGATCAAGCACGGCACCTGCTACGGCAAGAGCCAGCAGGAGTATTTTTCCGACGCGCTCAATCTGATGCGCGCGGTGAACGCCTCGCCGGTGCGCGATCTCTTTGTCAAAAACATCGGCAAGCAGCTGACATCGGAGCAGATCCGCAATGCCTTCGACCAGGCCTTCGGCAAGGGTGCCGGCGACCGCGTGCGCGTCTCCTGCCTTGTCGATCCGTCGAGCGGAAGGCGGTTGATTGGCGAGCTGACGCTCGGTCTCTCCGGTCCGATCGCCCCCGACAGCAAGCTCGCCAGCCTGCTGATCGCCTCGGCGCCGACGAGCAAGGCGGGCTGCCCGAAGGGCACGGTCGACGCGATAGGGTTCCAATAGGGCGCGTGCCAGGACCGGATCTGGCCGCCGAACCGAGCATGATCGCCGGCTGGTGAAGATCGCGGCGTGCCGAAAGCGATTGCCGTTCGGCGCTTCATCGCCTACATAGCGCGCAACTCCACCCAATTCGACAGTTCAGTTTCAGGGAAAGCGCGCGTGGCTCGCCAGTTCATCTATCACATGTCAGGCCTGTCGAAGGCCTACGGCACCAAGAAGGTGCTCGACAACATCCACCTGTCCTTCTATCCGGACGCCAAGATCGGCATCCTCGGCCCCAACGGTTCGGGCAAGTCGACCATCCTGCGCATCATGGCCGGGCTCGACAAGGAGTTTCAGGGCGAGGCTTGGCTGGCCGAAGGCGCGACCGTGGGCTACCTCGCGCAGGAGCCGCAGCTCGACAACAGCAAGACCGTGCGTGAAAACGTCATGGACGGCGTCGCCAGGAAGACCGCCATCATCGAGCGCTATAACGAGCTGATGATGAACTATTCCGACGAGACGGCGGACGAGTCGGCCAAGCTGCAGGACGAGATGGACCGGCTGAACCTGTGGGATCTCGAGCAGCAGGTCGAGATGGCGATGGACGCCCTGCAGTGCCCGCCGGCCGATTCAGAAGTGACCAACCTGTCGGGCGGCGAGCGGCGCCGCGTGGCGCTCTGCCGGCTGCTGCTCGAGCAGCCCGAGCTGTTGCTGCTCGACGAGCCGACCAACCATCTCGACGCCGAGACCACGCAGTGGCTGGAAAAGCACCTGCGCGACTATCCGGGCTCGGTGCTGATCATCACCCACGATCGCTACTTCCTCGACAACGTCACCGGCTGGATTCTCGAGCTCGACCGCGGCCGCGGCATTCCCTACGAGGGCAACTACACCAGATATCTCGACGCCAAGGCCAAGCGCCTGATCCAGGAAGGGCGCGAGGACGACGCCCGCCAGAAGGCGATCTGGCGCGAGCGCGAATGGATCCAATCCTCGCCGAAGGCGCGCCAGACCAAGTCCAAGGCGCGCATCAAGGCCTATGAGGAATTGGTCGAGCAGTCGCAGAACCGCAAGCCGACCGACACGCAGATCGTCATCCCGTCGAGCGAGCGCCTCGGCAATGTCGTCATCGAGGTCGAGGGCCTCAACAAGGGCTTTGCCGACGAGCTTTTGATCGAGGATTTGTCGTTCAAACTGCCGCCGGGTGGCATCGTCGGCGTCATCGGCCCGAACGGCGCCGGCAAGACGACCCTGTTCAAGATGATCACCGGTCAGGAAACACCGGATGCCGGCTCGATCCGCAAGGGCGAGACTGTGAAGCTCGGCTATGTCGACCAGAGCCGCGACGCGCTCGACCCGAACAAGACGGTTTGGGAAGAGATCTCGGGCGGCGCCGAGGTCATCAAGCTCGGCAAGCACGAGGTCAACAGCCGCGCTTACTGCTCGTCCTTCAACTTCCGCGGCGGCGACCAGCAGCAGAAGGTCGGCAATCTTTCCGGCGGCCAGCGCAACCGCGTGCATCTGGCCAAGATGCTGAAGGGCGGCGGCAATGTGCTGCTGCTCGACGAACCGACCAACGATCTCGACACCGAAACGCTGGGCGCGCTGGAAGATGCGCTCGAAGCCTATGCCGGTTGCGCGGTGATCATCAGCCACGACCGCATGTTCCTCGACCGCATGGCGACCCACATGCTCGCCTTCGAGGGCGACGCGCATGTCGAATGGTTCGAAGGCAACTTCGAGGAATATGAGAAGGACAAGCTGCGCCGCCTGGGCGCGGAAGCGGCAACCCCGCACCGCATGACGCACAAGCGGCTGACGCGGTAGCAAAGTCCATGGGCGGCGAACAAATATGAGGTTCTGAAATGGCTGACTGGTCCGCCGCCCAATATCTGAAGTTCGAGGATGAGCGCACGCGGCCCGCGCGGGACCTGGCAGCACAAGTCCCGGTCGACTTCCCGCGCCGCGTCGTCGATATTGGCTGCGGTCCGGGCAACTCGACGGAGCTGCTGGTCGAGCGATGGCCAGATGCGGAGGTCAGCGGTTTCGACACCTCACCCGACATGATCGCGAAGGCGAAGGCGCGGCTGCCCAACGTGAATTTCGCGCTAGCCGATGCTTCCGCCTGGCAGCCGGCACAGCCCGTCGACGTGATCTTCGCAAACGCGGTCTTTCAATGGCTGCCGGAGCATCCGGCGGTGTTCCAGCGACTGATCGGGCTGCTCGCACCGGGCGGCGCCTTGGCCATCCAGATGCCCGATAATCTTGGCGAACCCTCGCATCGGTTGATGCGCGACACCGCCGCCGAGATGCCGTTCTCGGCCAAGCTCAGGAGCGCCGCCCGCGCGCCGCTGCCCGCGGTTTCCTTCTACTACGATCTTCTGTCGCCGCTCGCCGATCGCGTGGATATCTGGCACACGATCTACAATCATCCGTTGGCCGATGCCGAAGCGATCGTCGAATGGGTCAAGGCGACGGGCCTGAAGCCGTTCCTCGATCCGCTCGGCGCGGACGAGAGAAAGACATTCCTCGAAAGCTACACCGCAAAGATCGCAAAGGCCTATCCGAATACGGCGAACGGCAAGGTGCTGCTGCGCTTCCCGCGCATCTTCATCATTGCCAAGCGGGCCTGACCGTTTCCGGTCAACTCATCGCGATAGCCGGAACTGCGATTTAGGCTGGCATAAACCGGCCAAATGCGACAAGGGTAGCGCGCTCCGGCACAAAGGCCGTGCCTCGGACGGATTGGACATGCATCGCGTCATCATCAGCGGCATCGGCGCCGAAATCCCCGAGCCTGTCATCACCAATGAAGAGCTGGTCGAAAGCTTCAATAGCTGGGTCGACACCGAGAATGCGCGCCGCGCCGTCACTGGCGAGACGCTGCTGCAGAAGTCGGACAGCGACTTCATCGTCCATGCCTCGGGCGTGCAGACCCGCCATGTGATCGAACGCGAAGGCATCCTCGATCCGACCCGCATGGCGCCGCGCATTCCGGCCCGGCCGGACGACGCGCTGTCGCTGCAGGCGGAGTTCGGCATCGCTTCGGCCAAAAAGGCCATCGCCCATGCCGGCGTGGAAGGCTCGGATATCGATCTGGTGATCTGCTCGGCCTCGCATCATCAGCGGCCTTATCCGGCGATCGCCATCGAGATGCAGCAAGCGCTGGGCAGCAAGGGCGCCGGCTTCGACATGGGGCTCGGCTGCTCTTCCGCCGCGGCGGCGCTGCACATCGCGGTCAACCTTGTCAGGGCAGGGGCGCACAAGCGCATCCTGGTGTCGACGCCCGAAATCATCACCGGCCATCTGAACTTCCGCGACCGGCAGACGCATTTCATCTTCGGCGACGCGTCAGTCGCGATGGTCATCGAAGGGCTCGACCAGGGCGAGAAGCGGCCGGGACGCTTCGAGGTGCTCGACACGCGCACTTGGACGCAAATGTCGAACAACATCCGCACCAATCTCGGCTACCACACCCGCACTGCCCAGGACGATCCCTACCAGATCAAACTCGAGGGCAATCTGATCAAGCAGGTCGGCAACAAGGTGTTCAAGGAAGTCACGGTCGCGGGCCACAAATTCATCGTCGAGTTCCTGGCCGAGCATGGTCTGACGCCGCAAGGCATCCGCCGCTTCTGGCTGCATCAGGCCAATGCGCGCATGAATGCGATGATCCTGAAACTCGCCTTCGGCCACGATGTCGACCACGACCGCGCGCCGATGGTGCTGGAACGCCTCGGCAACACGGCGGGCGCCGGCGCCATCGTGGCACTGTCCGAAAATCATGCGGACATGAAGGCCGGCGATTTCGGCCTGCTCTGCGCCTTCGGCGCCGGCTATTCGATCGGCGGCGCGCTGCTGAGGATGTTGTAAACCGGCTCAGGCGGGGACGAACGGCACCAGCATCGGCACGCGTCTGGCATAGTCGTCATAGGCGGGGCCGAGCTCGCCGCGCAGGAAGCTCTCTTCCAGCCTGGCCTTGACGACGATGCCGACGAGCAGCAGGGCAGTGCCGGCAACACCCCAGACAGTGCCCTTGGCTGCCATGGTAGCGAGGATCGACACCAGCAGGCCGGTGTAGATCGGGTGGCGGACCAGCCGATAGGGACCGGTGTCGACCACGCGGTGATCGGCTTTGGCGGTGACGGTGCCCGACCACAGCCGACCGAGATGCAAGCGCGCCCACCAGGCGAAAGCGATGCCGATCGCGATCAGGGCGACGCAGATCCAGGCCTCGGCAAGCGTCGGCGTCCACAGCCGCAATCGGCCGACATAGCCGTGCGCCGGCGCGAACAGCAGAAAGGTGCCGGCCAGCCAGAGAACCCGGTAACGGGCCTCAGCCTTGAAGTCCGCGCGCTTTTGCGCTGGATCGGCCCACGCGGCGGCCAGCACCCAAGACACCACCCAGGCCAACCAGAGCGCGGCGATCGCATGTTGAACCTGCATGATCTGAACCCTCCCAAGTTCGCGCCGCCATTTACGCCGCCGGAGCGGCGGCAATGCGGCGGAACGTGAAAGCGTGCGGCATCTTCAGGTAAGAAAGTCGTGATCGCCATCAAGCGCTGTGATCGGATCATCAGCGCTTTCGACTGGACCGAGTAGCCGAGCGTCTCTAGACCAACGCTATGCAGGAAACGAACCTAGAGCTTTTTCCGTCGGCGGAGCCGACGGCCGACATCGTCGCCGGCCGCAAGCTGATAGCATTAGCAGCGGCACTCTATGCCGCGCCGTCCGATCATTTCGAGACAAGGCCCGTGGACGAATTGCGCCTTGGCTTCGACGGGATCGAGGGTGACTTCCATGCCGGCGCGACGCGGCGCTCCGGCGGGCGCGAGCCCTGGTACCCGCGCGGCACCGAAATGCGCAACGAGCGGCAATTGTCGCTCGTCGCCGCGGATGAGCTCGCCATCGTCGCCCACCGCATGGGCCTCGAGGAGATCAAGGCGGAATGGATCGGCGCCAACCTGAGGATCGAAGGCCTGCCGCATCTTTCGATGCTGCCGGCGGGGTCGCTGTTGTTCTTCAAGGGCGGCGTGACGATCAAGATCGACGGCCAGAACAAGCCCTGCCGGGTCGCCGGGCAATCGATCGCCGAACATGTCAACGCGGCGGATCGCGACGCGACTGCCTTGCTGTTTCCGAAGACGGCGAAGAGGCTGCGCGGTCTGGTCGCCTGGGTCGAAAAACCCGGCATCATCAGGACCGGCGAAGAGATTTCGGTGCGGGTGCCGGAGCAGTGGATCTATCGCGCGTGATCGGGCTTCGGCTTTGGATATCGCCGGTTCAAGTCTCGCTCTGAGTGAACTGTTGCAGTGGCTTTGGTCGTCATCCGTAGCGCACTGCGCTCGACCAGGCCGGATCCTCGTGCTTTTGCCAGTAGAGGCGCATCAGACGCTCAGTGATCGCCCCGACCTTGCCATCGGCAACCGGAGCACCGTCGATCATCGTGACGGGCATGATGCCGCCGGCCGTCGAGGTGATGAAGACTTCGTCGGCTGACTTGAGCGCGGCCACGCTGACATCCGCGGCAACCGCGGACAGTCGCGCCTCGGCGCACAGGTCAAACACGGTGCGGCGCGTTATGCCGGGCAGCACGCCGACGGCGGGCGTGGTCAATTTGCCTGCCCTGACACAGAACACGTTGAAGCCTGGACCTTCGGCGAGGTTGCCGTTGAAGTCGAGGACCAGCGCGGTGTCGGCGCCGCGGTCATAAGCGTCGTAGAGCCCGCGCACCAGGTCCAGCCAATGGTAGTTCTTGATCGAGGGATCGATCGAGGCAGGTGGGATACGGACCTTGTCGCTGATCGCGACGTGGAGGCCGCTTCGCAATTGTTCGGCATCGGCGACCGAGCCGAAGGGGACGGCGAAAGCCATGAACCGGTTGATCGCCTGACGCGGATCGCGGCTGAAGGTCGGCGAGGCGCCGCGCGTGCACAGCATCTCGACATAGGCGGCGCGATGGCCGGACAGCGCGACGCAATTGTGCAGGATTTCGGCAACGCCGTCGCGGTCGAACGGGATGGTCATGCGAAGCTTTTCCAGCCCGCCGAAGAAACGGTCGAGATGCAGATCGAGACGGAAAAAGCGGCCGTCCCAGACATGGACCGTGTCGTAAGTGGCGTCGGAATGCAGAAAGCCCCAGTCCAGCACCGACACCTTTGCCTGCGACATCGGCAGATATTGTCCATCGAGGTAAGCGACGCCGTTGGGATAGGCATGCGGATCGAGATGACGCTCTGACAGAACGGGTAGTGGCGCGGCAGGCGCGGGGGCGGCTTGGCTCATTTCGCTCCTTCTTCGTCGTTGTGGAAAGGCAGGCTAGCGTCCCGCTTCGAATGAAGTAAGAGCCAGGCCAACGGCGCTGTCTAGCCTAGCCTGTGCTTTACTCGTCCTCGTCATCCTCTTCCAGCAGCCGCGTCGCGCGCCAGCGGGTCAGCACCTCATTGGTCTCGTCGATGACAAAGAAGCGTGCCGAGTCGCGGTCATAGCCTTCGGCCAGCAGTTTGTCATAGTCGGTATGGGTGTGGCGGACATGCGCGATGGTTGCCAGCCACACCGCGATCGTCGGCGGCAAGCTCTTCATATGCACGGCTCCGGCATCGGCGCGGATTTTTTCCATGTCGGAATAGGGGGCGAGCGGCAAGAGCGCGGTGAGCGCCTTGGCAATCGCGCGGCGGCGGCCGGTCGGCGCGCTCATTTCTCCTCGCTTCCGGCAATGGCCGCCTCAGGGAAGGCATCGGTCGACGCATAGTAGGGCTTGATGTCGACGACCGGCGTGCCGTCGAGCACGTCGATGGCGTCGATCTCGATCCGGCCTTCCTCGATATCGAGCGCGACGAGCTTCGCGATGTGCAGGCCGACAGGGTTCGGCCGGGCAGGGGAGCGCAGCGAGAAAACGCCTTTCGGTTCAGCCGCATGGCGCGGTTTCTGCACAATCAGATTCCGTGGCGCATGACCGAGCCAGGACAGGATGACGATGTGGCTGGCGCGATCGAGGTTCTGCAGCCCCCGGCGGTAGGGCTTGTCGATCAGGATGGCCGCAGTCCGGCCGGTCTCGCGGGCGGCGCGCATGTTCTTGGGACAATCCTCGCGGCTCGTCCAAGGCGAAGCGATCCGGCCGATGAAGACGACATGGCCGTCCGGCGGCAGATCGGCCGGGTCGTTTTCCAAGAGCGTCTCGTCCTCGCGTCTCTCGAACATCGTTCAATCAATCCGCGGACGCATGGCCTGCAATGCGCGGACCATGGCTGCGCCATTTTCTTGTCCGGGAGCGACATAGCGCTTGCCAGGCTTTCAAATTCGACATAAACATATCTTTATATCTTTCAGCGAGAGCCTTTCATGCATGTCACGCTCGACACGATGGTAGATACATTGAAGGCGGCTGCCGAATCCAGCCGCCTGCGCATTCTGGTGCTGCTGTCGCGCGGGGATCTCACGGTCTCCGACCTTACCGAAATCCTTGGCCAGTCGCAGCCGCGCGTCTCACGGCATCTGAAGTTGCTGCTCGATGCCGGGCTGATCGGCCGCTACCAGGAAGGGTCCTGGGCCTTTTTCAGGCTGTCGGACACAGACAGCTCGCGCGATTTCGTTCAGCGGCTGGTCTCGGGCGTGCGCGAGGCCGATCCGCAGGTGGTGCGCGACCTGGAGCGGCTGGCCGCTGTCAAGCGCAAGCGGCAGGACCGGGCCGCGGAGTATTTTTCGGAGAACGCCGCCAGTTGGGATCGCATCCGCTCGCTGCATGTGCCGGATCGCGCGGTGGAAGCGGCATTGCTCAAGCTTGTCGGCAAACGGCCGTTCCAGTCGATGCTCGACCTCGGAACCGGAACGGGCAGGCTGCTGGAGATCTTCGCGCCGCTCTACCGGCGCGGCGTCGGCATCGACATGTCGCGCGAGATGCTGACCGTGGCGCGCGCCAATCTCGACAAGGCCGGCGTCGCCAATGCGCAGGTGCGCCAGGGCGACATCTTTTCGCCGCCCGTCGAGCGCAACGCCTTCGATCTCGTCACCATCCACCAGGTTCTGCACTATCTCGACGATCCGGCCCGCGCCATCGGCGAGGCGGCGAGGCTGTTGCGTCCGTCCGGCAGGCTGGTGATCGTCGATTTCGCGCCTCACAATCTGGAGTTCCTGCGCGACCAGCACGCGCATATGCGGCTCGGCTTTTCCGACCGGCAGATCGCCGACTGGTTCGAGGAGGCAGGACTTGACCTCGAAGAGAGCCAGGAGTTCGAGCCGCGCGGCCAGGCCGAGGCGAGACTCACCGTCAAGCTCTGGTTGGGTCGCGATCGCCGCCTGCTGATCGCCGATCCGTCCAACGACACACTTCCAGCAAGGGAAACAGCCTGATGAACCAGTTCCGCTTTTCCCGCCGCCCCGATATTGGCGACAAGGTCCGGGTTTCGTTCGAGTTCTTCCCGCCCAAAACGGATGAGATGGAAGCAAGGCTCTGGGACACCGTCACAAGGCTCGAGCCGCTCAAGCCGCGCTTCGTCTCGGTGACCTACGGTGCCGGCGGCTCGACCCGAGAGCGCACGGCGCGCACCGTGAAGCGCATTCTCAACGAGACGACGCTGACGCCGGCGGCGCATATGACCTGCGTCGACGCGGCGCGGCATCAGGTCGACGCCGTCATCCGGGAATTCGCCGACTTTGGCGTCACCCGTTTCGTCGCCTTGCGCGGCGATCCGGCCGCAGGCGTGGGGACCGCCTATCGTCCGCATCCCGATGGTTATGCAAACGGCGCCGAACTGGTCGGGGCGCTGAAGAGCGTCGGCGATTTCGACATCTCGGTCTCGGCCTATCCGGAAAAGCATCCGGAAAGCCCGGACTTCGCCACCGACATCGACATGCTGAAGCGCAAGGTCGACAATGGCGCGACGCGGGCGATCACCCAGTTCTTCTTCGACAACGACCTCTACGAGCGCTATGTCGAGCGCGCGCGCCGCGCCGGCATCTACATCCCGATCGTGCCGGGCATCCTGCCGGTGCACAACTTCACCCAGGTCGCCAATTTTTCCTCCCGCTGCGGCGCGCTGGTGCCGGCCTGGCTGGCCGAGCGCTTCGAAGGGCTGGAGAACGATCCGCAAACGCATGCACTGGTGGCCTCAGCGGTCGCGGCAGAGCAGGTCCATGATCTGGTCGAGCGCGGCGTCGGCGATTTCCATTTCTACACGATGAACCGTGCCGATCTGGTCTTCGCCGTCTGCCACATGATCGGCATCCGCTCGCATGAGGCGGAGGCGGCCGGCTCGGCCGCGGCCTGATGAAGTGTGCAGCGGTTTTGCGAAACGACATGCATCCCAAACAATGATTGAAACGGAAAAGGCCGGGCGGAACCCGGCCTTTTCGAATCGGTTGGACTCATCCTCGGTGCTGGTCTTCCCGGCTTCGGCGGGTCAGGGAAGAACGCCCATGATAAGGGCGCCGATGAATGCAAACGCAGCACAAATCATCAATGCGTTGATTGGCCTCGTCAGTCCCATGCCATAGCCTCCTCTTAAGAGCTATGGCCGGAATCTAGAGTCATTTGGGTCACAGGCAAGCGGAAAATGTGCTGCATTGCGACGCGATTGTGGAATTTGCGACCTCGAATTTGCCGTTAGCCATTGAAACTCTTCGGCAAAAATCGATCCAAGGGTTTGTGAATAAATTATGGCGAAGCCGTGGCATGGCACCGCTACCATCGGCCGAACAGGCGCCCGTCAATGGTGATCAGACCGACTCCGATCAGCGCCATGCCGCCCATTTCGAAGAGCTGCAGCCGCTCGCCCAGAAACAGGAATCCGAGCAGCACGGCACTCACCGGTACGATCAAAGTGACCAGCGAGGCGTTGGTGGCGCCGGCCGAGGCAACGAGGTTGAAATAGAGGATGTAGGCAAAGGCTGTGGAGAGCAGGGCCAGCCCGAGCACCGCGGCCCAGACCGGCGGCGAGACCGAAAACAGCCCGGCCGGGCCGTAGGCAATCAGCACGACGGGGATCATGATGATGGTCGATGCGGTCAGTTGCCCGGTGGCGATGACCGGCGCAGGCACCCCCTTGAAGCGGCGCGCGATCATCAGGGCAATCGCGTAGGACACCGAGGCGCCGATCAGCGCGAGCTTGGCCCAGACCGGCTCGCCGAGACCGACAGCCAAACCAGGACCGATCATCACAGCTGTTCCTGCAACGCCGAGCGAGATACCGGCCAGCTTGTTCCAGGACAGTTTTTCGTCCGCGGTGAGCGCATTGGCGAGGAGCAGCGTCCAAAATGGCGTCGTGGCATTGAGCACAGAGGCAATACCGGCGCCGAGCTCGGTCTGGCCGGCGAAGATCAGCGAAAACGGAATGACATTGTTGGCCAACGCCAGCAGGAAGAACAGGCCGGCGTGGGGAAAGGCGAGACGGAAGGACGGGCCGCGGATCGCCAGATAGAGCTGAAGCGCGGCCGTCGCGATGGCGACGCGAAACAGCACCAGCGCCAAAGGATGGATCTCCGCCACGGCAATGCGGGCAAAGAAGAAGGAGCCGCCCCAGATCGCGCCGAGCAGCAGGAGCTGCGCCCAATCCCTGAGCGTCATCGGTCCGCGTGTCGGCGCGGCGCCAGCCGCCATCGTCATGTCGTCACCCCTCCCATGCCGATCGCTCCCTCAATCCGCCGAACCACCTCCAACCGATATACGGTTCGGTGGCAAGGGCCACCCGAAACCTGTGTTTAGCGTGGCGCAAAAGGGTGCGGACGCTCGCAGGCGAAGGCGAGACACAGAACTGTTTTCTTTGGCGGCTAGCTAGGATTAATTGTGCGCGCCGAGATCAAGGATTCGTCCATGCAGCGATTCGAAAATGCCCGCGAGGCGGCACTGGCGCTTCGTCCGGACGATCCGGTCTATTGCTTCCGCCCGCAGGTGCTTAAGGCCGATGCTTTGCAGTTCATGGGCATGTTCCCGGGCAAGACCGCCTATGCGGTCAAGACCAATGGCGAACAGATCGTGCTGAAGACGCTGGTCGAGGCCGGCGTGAGCGCCTTCGACGTCGCCTCGCCCGGCGAGTTCGCCGCTGTGCGGGCGGTCTCGCCCGAGGCCGAAATGCTCTACATGCATCCGATCAAGGCGCAGTCGGACATCAAGCTGGCGTTGGAGAAATACGGCATCCGCGTGATTTCGCTCGATCATGAGGACGAGATCACCAAGCTGACGCGCGTGGTGCGTGCGCTCGACATCGATCCCGGCGCTCTCACCGTCTTCGTGCGCATCCAGACCAAGGGCCACGCAGCCTATGAGCTGTCGAAGAAATTCGGCGCCGGTCCCGCCAATGCGGTGGAGCTTGCCGAGCGGCTCAACCGTACCGGCTACAAGGTCGGGCTTTGCTTCCATGTCGGCGGCCAGATCGAGGACCCCGACACCTACGAGCGCGCGCTGGCCTCTGCCGACTGGGTGCGCAACCGGCTGACCTTCGACATTGCCGGGCTTGACGTGGGCGGCGGCTTTCCGGCCGAGTACGGCCACGATCCCAACCGCAAGCACATCGAGATGCCGTCGCTCGGCCAGCTCATGTCGCGGCTGGCCGGCGACCTCAAGGAATACCAGTTCGACGAGATGCCGCTGGTCGCCGAACCCGGCCGCGTGATCGTGGCGCGCTGCCTGTCGCTGATCGTGCGCGTGCTCTTGCGCAAGGGCAAAAGGCTCTACATCAATGACGGCATCTGGGCGTCGCTCTCGGATTCATGGACCGGCAAGATCACGCTGCCGGCGCGCTTCATTCCCGATCCGGCGATCCGCACGCGCAATGGCAGCGACAAGACGGTCGTGCCGTTCAAGGTCTGCGGCGCAACGTGCGATTCCGTCGACATATTGTCGAGGCCGTTCTGGCTGCCGGAAACGGTCGACACCGGCGACTGGATCGAGATCGGCCATATCGGCGCCTACTCGCTGTCGCTGAGGACGCGATTCAACGGGTTCTATCCCGACACGTTCGTGGAGGTGACGACGCCGTTCGACGAGGGCGACGCGCCGCAAGGTTTCGCGAGCTTGGAAACGATGGCGGATTGAGCTCCCCCTTCTCCCCTTGTGGGAGAAGGACAGGGCGCTACAATTTCGCCAGCAACTCCGGCGTCGGCCAACCGTCCACGGCCATGCCCAGGCGCATCTGCTCCTTGCGGATCGCTTCGCGGGTGTTGGTGCCAAGAATGCCGTCGACCGTGCCGACATCGTAGCCCTTGGCCTCAAGCTTGGTCTGCAGGGCCTTCATCTGGTCACCGTTGAGGCCGGGCTCGGGCGTGCGCGGGTCGAATTGCGGCGCCCCGGCCAGACGGGTCGCCAGCACCGCAGCGGTGAGCGCGTAAGTGAAGGACTGGTTCCATTCCAGATAAACGTCGAAATTATCGTAGGTCAGGAAGGCTGGACCCTTGCGACCCATGGGCAAGGCGAGCCCGGCCTTCAGGCCGTTGTCGACGAGCGGCGTGCCGTCCGGATTGGTCACGCCCCATTGGGCCCATTGCGACAGCGGCAGCTTGTTGGTGCGGCCGGTCTGGTCCCAAGGCATGTCGTCGGGAACACGCACCTCCTCGACCCAGGGCTGGTCGCGCTTCCAGCCGCGCGACAGGATTTTGTCGGCCGTGGTCATGATCACGTCCGCCACGCTGTTCCGGAGATCGACCTTGCCATCGCCGTCGCCGTCGACGCCGCGGGCGAGATAGTCGGTCGGTAGAATCTGCGTCTGGCCGATCTCGCCGGCCCAGGCGCCCTTGACATCGGCCGGCAGCACGCCGCGGTCGATCAAGGTCAGCAACGGCACCAACTGCGGCCGGAATAACTGAGGGCGGCGGCAGTCATGCGCGAGGGTGACCAGCGCGTCCAGCGTGTGGAAATCGCCCTGCACGGCGCCGAAATCCGTCTCCAGTCCCCAGAATGCTGTGATGACGGCCGGCTGCACGCCGAATTCCTTGTCGGCGCGCGCGAAGACGTCGGCATATTTCTTGAGGTTGGCCGCGCCCTGCTTCAGGCGATAGGCCGAGATCATGCGGTTCGAGAATTGGGTGAAGGTCTGGGCGAACACCCCTTGAGCGCGGTCGCGCGCCAGCACCTTTTCATCGATCGCGGCATTTTCCAGCGCCTCCAGGCCAACGGCGCCGACGCCGGCTGCCTTGGCTTCCGCGGCCACGCCCTGTTTCCACGCTTCGAAATCGCCGCCGCATTCCTGCGCCGCCGCAGGCCAAGCGAAAGCGCCGACCAGCAGCGCCGCCAGGATTTCAACGCGCAATCGCATCGCTTCCCTTACGAGACCGGGGCATGATCACGGCCGGGTCCGGACGCATCATGCGTAGATTTCAAAATTCAGGAGCGCCGTGCGGCACCCCGGTGGGGTGCGCCGCTCCGCATCGCCATCGGTTGCAACTATCACCGCCCGCCATGTCGAAAGCAGGCAAGGGGGCCGATGTCAACGGGTGTTCTGCCGCAGCCACTTGTTCCAGGCGGCTTCCGAGCCGTTGAAAACATTGATGTCGGACTTGCCGGTCATGCCGGGCACGATGCCGGTTCCGGTGTACTGCCAAAAGGTGAAAGGATGGCTGCCATACTTCTGGCGCGGATGGCCGGCGACCGAGCGCAGCCAGTAAGGATAGCCGCGGAACGTCGCCAGGTTATTGTCATCGAAGAAGTCGAGCGACGTATAGATGATCGGCTTCTTGCCATAATGGCGCTCGACGATCTCGAGAAAGGTGGTCATCTCGCTGCGCACCGTCGCGGGATCAGGGCGCAGTCGGCAGGTCGGGGACTTCGGGTTCCATTCCATGTCGAGCACCGGCGGCATCGCCGACGGATCTTTCGGAACATTGGCGATGAACCAGCGCGCCTGGGTGGCGGCCGGGGTGCAGAAATAGAAGAAATGATAGGCCGCGCGCGGGATCCCGACGGCCTTGGTGCGTGCCCAGTGCTCGTTGAAATAATCGTCGAAGCGATCGCCGCCCTCGGTCGCCTTGATGAAGGCGAAGGAGATGCCGCTGGCCTTGGCCGTCGGCCAGTCGACAGAGGTCTGGTATTTTGAGACGTCGGTGCCGTGGACCGCATAATTCCACGGCGCGCCGCTGTCCCATTCATGCGGCTTGGAATCTTCGAAACGGGGCGCGCGCAGGGCGATCGTCTGCGATGACGGCGCCAGCGGCGATAGATCGTCCACGGTCGAGCAGGCGCTCAACAGCGTAAGCATCAGGATGGCCGCAAGACGGCGCATAGTATCCCCCGAGCCGGGATCAGCCGGCCGCTGATGGGTTCTTCACTGATGGTGGTCGCTTCCGCGCGCCCCTCCGGACGATCGCCCCACAGGACCGCCCAGTCTCTCCGTTCATCGCCGAACATGGTTGATAATCCATTGACGGCGCTCGACATCGACCATGATTTTGGAGAAGCAATGGCGGCAAATCGATGACATAAAGCGAACCGGAAAATCCAAGGGCGGAAAGATGCGGGCTGTTGTGAAGTTCATCAAATGGCTGCTCGGCCTCATTGTGCTGGCGGTGGTCGCGCTCTTCGCCTGGCTCTATCTTGCGCCGCCCGAACTGATCCGTGTCGGCTCGGGCTATGCGGCCAAGATCGTCTGCTCCAACGTGTTCATCGCCGGCCGCGACCCGAATGAAGTGCTGGCCGTCGACGTGCAGGCGCCGGGCCATCCGCTGCTCAAGCTGATGAAGGTATCCGTCGACAAGGAAAGGGGCCTCGTTTCGGCGGGCCTGCTTTGGATGCTTGGCAAGAGCGTCGCCGTAGAGCGCGACGGGGTCGGCTGCGCGTCGGTTCCGGATGGCGACACCGGCAGGGCGCGGCAGACCTCCGTCCATATCGAGCCTTTGGCGGTGGCCTTGCAGGATGCGCTCTGGCCGGAGGGCGAAAGGGTGGACGCCCTGCAAAACCCCGCCGTCACGAAGATCGTCGACGATGCCGCGATGGTCGGGACTGGCATGCGCGCGGTCGCGGTGGTGAAGAACGGCCGCATCGTCGCGGAGCGCTATGGCGAGGGTTTTTCGGCCAAGACGCCGCTGCTCGGCTGGTCGATGACCAAGACCGTGAATGCCGCGATCGTCGGCACGCTGGTCAAGGACGGCAAGATGGCTCTCGACAAGAAGGGCCTGTTCTCGCCGTGGAAGGCCGACGGTCGGGCGGCGATCAGCCTTGCCGACATGATGGCGATGTCGAGCGGGCTGGAGTTCAACGAGGACTATGGCGACGTCGCCGACGTGACGCGCATGCTCTATCTCGAGCCGGACATGGCGGGCTTTGCCGAGGCCAAGCCGCTCGGCGGCGAGGTGGGCAAGGCATTTTCCTATTCGAGCGGCACGGCCGTCATGCTGTCGCGGCTGTGGCAGGAGGCAATCGGCGACAAGGCGAAGGCGCTGAGCTGGCCGCGCACGGCGCTGTTTGAGCCGCTCGGTATGCGCAGCGCGGTGCTCGAAACCGACGAGCGAGGCACTTTCGTCGGCTCGTCGTATCTCTACGCCACGGCGCACGACTGGGCCCGCTTCGGCCAGTTTTTGCTGCAGGGCGGTGTCTGGAACGGCGCGCAGATCCTGCCCGCCGGATTCGTCGATTGGATGCGGCAGCCGGCGCCGGCCTCGAAGGTCTACGGCAACGGCCAGGTGTGGATCGAGGGTCCGGGCGATGAGGAGAATCCGGGCGCGGGCGCTGCCGCCGGCCTGCCCAAGGACACCTACTGGATGGAAGGCCATGACGGCCAGACGGTGGCCATCATTCCGTCGGAGCAATTGGTGGTGGTGCGGCTCGGGCTGACACCTGCCAAGCTCGGCTATCGGCCGCAGGCGATGGTGGCCGCGCTGGTGAAAGCTTTACACCAGTAAGGCTCTCTACATTCGAACTCCGATGACGCCGAGCCAGGCATAGCCGCGATAAAGCGTTCTGAAACGGAAGGTTGCGCCGGTCCGTTCCGACTCCGAGTCAAGGACGTCGCGCAGCGAGGCGCGCGGCGTGACATGGAATTTCCGCAGCCACCCGCGCAGCAAGGCCCGGAACCAGTTTGGCAGATCTTCCTGCTGGCCGAAATCGACGACATGCAGCGAGCCGCCGGGCGCGAGCGCGGCAAGCGCGGCCGACACGGTCTTCTCCCAGCCGGGGATCATTGACAACGAATAGGATATGAAGACACGGTCGAAATGCCGTGCGCCGAAGAGCGCCGCGGGATCGAAATCCGTGGCGTCGCCGCGCGCCAGTTTGACCTTGTCGGAGAGACCTTCGCGAGCGATGGCCGCGTTTGCCGTGTCCAGCATCTCGGCCGAGATATCCAAACCGAAGAAGCGGGCGTCCGGATAGCTCCGGGCGGCAAGTACGATGTTGCGGCCGGTACCGCAGCCGAGCTCGAGCACGGTACCGCCTTGCGGCACGTCGAGCCCCGCTATCAGCCGGTCGCGGCCGAGCAGGTAGTATTTGCGGGTGATGTCGTAGATATGGCGCTGCCAGCGATAGACGCCATCCATCAGTTCGGCATGGCGGACCGGCAGCTCCGTCGTGCTCATGCGGCGCGCTTCACATAGAGATGGAAGCCGCCATAGATCGCCGAGCGGTCCCTGGCCGAGAATTCGCGCGAGGCCTCGGCTTCGTAGCGCCACTGGCCGAGCAGGGAACCCGAGACGCGGCCCGGCAGCAGGCTGGGCTCGGCCGCGGTGCGGAAGATCACGCGCGCGCCAACCGAGGCCGTGCGGGTGATCTCGGTCCACAGATCGTTGAGCAGGTCGTCGGTCATCCAGTCCTGGGCATCGAGCAGGACGAAGCGATCGACCGAGCCCGCATCCTTGCCGGCGAGGAATTTGATCAAGTTGGCATGATGGATGGAGACGCGTTCGGTGTTGGCGCGGATCGTCTTGTAGTTGCGCTGTTCCAGATAGGCGGGCAGGGCTGCCTCGCCGGGCTGCGGATAGCGGCGGGCAAAGGCCTGCCAGGCGAAATAGTTGTTCTTCAGCGGGAAATCGCAGGCGAGCTTCTCCAGCCGCGCCTTCAAGACGCTCGCCATCGAACCGTCGCCGGACGTGATCAGCGAGTCGTACTGTGCCGGCGGGATACCCAGACCGAAAAGCGAGGCCTTGCGCGATGTCGCCCAGCGCAGCAGCTTCTTGTCGAAGACCGGCGCCAGCTCCTGGTTAAAGAAACGGCGCTGCTCGCCGATGTTCTCGGCCTTCATGATGCCGGCCGGATCGACACCGAACAGTTTTGCCACACGATGGCCCATGGCGATGAAGAGGCCAAGCAGGCCGGTCTGGTAGAAGTTGCGGTCGAAAACCGCGATGCGGCGGCGGCCGCGCCAGTTCCTGCGCTCCCAGTAGTGACGGCTGACCGGGTCGAGATGCGGCGCGATGAAGCGGTCGTAAGCTTCCGAGTTGTGGCTGGTGTCGGCTGCGCCGAAGAAACGGAACAGATCGCCCTGCGAGGGCAGATGGCGCACCGCCTCCAGCTTCATGCGGTTCAACGCGATGTGCGCGGCGTTGAGGTCGACGGCGTCGATCCGGGCCGGCGAACGGGTGAGGTAAGCCAGAATGTTGCAGCCGCCCGATGCGATTGTGACGACGCGATGGCCGGCGCCAAGCTGCATGGCGTCCATGTCGACCTCCGGGTCTTCCCAGATCTGGGGATAGACGAGGCCGGAAAACAGGAAGGCGAAAAGCCGCTCGGAAATGCCGTCCTTCGACAGGGCCCGGTTCTGGTAGACGGCTTTTCCAACCTCCTTGCCGCGTCGAAAAACGAGTTCTCCCGATACATCCGACATGGCAAGCTGATTCCCGTTTGCATTGGCGCAAGCGGGTAGCGCAGCGTTGTGACAGGCGGGTGACAGGCTGCCGACGTTAAGCTTAGGCCTTGCCGAATCCGCCGGGCGTCGGCGTGACGACGATGACGGCCTCGCCGGCGTCGAGCGTGGTCTGGTCGCAGGCCTTCAGCACCTCGATCGAGCCGTCGTTGCGTCTGACCTTGGTCGAGCCGGCCTCCCCGTCGCCGCCGCCGTTCAGACCCTGCGGCGGGCGATTGCGGTGCGAGGAGAGGATGGCGCATTCCATTTTTTCGAGGAAGCGGATCGTGCGTTTGGTGCCGCTGCCGGCGTTCCATTTGCCTTTGCCGCCGGAACCATCCCGGATGTGGAAGTCTTCCAGCACGACCGGGAAGCGCAGCTCCAGGACTTCGGGATCGGTAAGCCGCGAATTGGTCATATGCGTGTGGACGCCGGAGGTACCGGCAAAGCCGCGGCCCGAATTCATTTGGCCGGCCGGCGAGCCGGAGCAGATCGTCTCGTAATACTGGTATTGCCGGTTGCCGAAGGTGAGATTGTTCATTGTGCCTTGCGCGTTGGCCATCGCGCCCATGGCGCCGAACAGCGCGTTGGTGACATGCTGCGAGGTCTCGACATTGCCGGCGACGACGGCGGCAGGGTAGGAGGGTTTGAGCATGCAACCGTCGGGGATGACGATGTTGATCGGCCTGAGACATCCGGCGTTCATCGGGATCATGTCCTCGACCATGACGCGGAAGACATAGAGCACAGCGGCTCGCGCCACCGGCTCCGGCGCATTGAAATTGTTCTTCATGACCTTCGAGGTGCCGGTGAAATCGACCGTCGCGTCGCGCCTTTGCCGATCGACGGTGATCTTCACTTTGATCACCTGGCCGGTGTCGGTGGCATACTCGTAGTCGGAACTGTCGGGCAGCCTTTCCAGCACGCGGCGCACGCTCTCGGCGGCATTGTCCTGAACATGGCCCATATAGGCCTCGACGACAGCGAGGCCAAAATGCGCGACCATCTTGCGCAACTCCGCCACGCCCTTTTCGTTGGCGGCGATCTGCGCCTTGAGGTCGGCGATGTTCTGGGCGGGATTGCGGGCAGGATAGGGATGGTCGGTGAGGAGCGCCTCGAGCTCCTCCTCGCGGAAGCGGCCGCGATCGACGATGCGGAAATTGTCGAACAGCACGCCTTCCTCGTCGACGGTGGTGGCCAAAGGCGTCATCGAGCCGGGCGCCGTGCCGCCGACATCGGCATGGTGGCCGCGCGAGGCCGCCCAGAAGAGGATTTCCTTGCGTGCGTCGTCGAACACCGGCGTCACCACGGTGATGTCGGGCAGATGCGTGCCGCCATTGTAGGGCGCGTTGAGAGCAAAAACGTCGCCGGGATGGATATCGCCCGAATTCAGGCGGATGACGGTTTCGACCGAGCGGTCCATGGACCCCAGATGCACCGGCATGTGCGGCGCGTTGGCGACCAGCGCGCCATGGCGGTCGAACACGGCGCAGGAAAAATCGAGCCGCTCCTTGATGTTGACGGAATAGGCGGTGTTCTGCAGCGTGACGCCCATCTGCTCGGCGATCGACATGAAAAGGTTGTTGAAGATCTCGAGCATCACCGGATCGGCTTCGGTGCCGAGCGCCGCCTGCCGCGCCTTTTTCTCTATACGCCGCAGCAGCACGTGGTTCCTGGCCGTGATCTCGGCCTGCCAGCCCGGCTCGACGACGATGGTCTGGTTCGGCTCGATGACGAGCGCGGGGCCTGCCACCTTGTGACCGGGCTTCAAATCCTCGCGCCGGAAGATGCCGGCATCGCGCCAGGCTCCGTCGGCGAAGAATTGCCGGGACTGCCAGGGGCTTGCCACCTGGTCTTCGAGCCCTGATTCACTTTCGTCGCGGCCGGCGGTCCCGACATCGCTGCCTTCGACGCCGACTGCCTCGACGATCATCGGCTTGTCTTCGTAGACGAAGCCGAATTGCGCCTTGTGCGCGGCCTCGAAATCGCTCCTGGCGCGAAAAATCGAGCCGTGCTCGAAGTTGACCGGCAAAGTTGTGTCGGTGCCGTCATAACGGATCTGCAGGACCGGCTTTGAGGCGATGGCGTCTTGCGCAATGCCTTGCACTGCAAGCTCGGCGATGACGCCCTGGTGCAAGGTCGCAATCAGGTCCTCGATCGAGGAGCGGGATTCTTCGGCGAGCGGCTTCAGTAACGCCTGCTGGCGCGAGGCGAAGACCGTCGACAGCCCGATGCCGTAAGCCGAAAGCAAGCCGGAGAAGGGGTGGATGAGCACCGCTTCCATGCCGAGCGCATCGGCGACAAGGCAGGCATGCTGGCCGCCGGCGCCACCGAAACAGTTCAGGAGATATTCGGTGACATCGTAACCGCGCTGCACCGAAATCTTCTTGATGGCGTTGGCCATGTTCTCGACGGCGATGGTGACGAAACCCTCGGCCACCGCTTCGGGCGAGCGTCCATCGCCGATCTCGGCGGCTAAAGCGGCGAATTTTTCGCGCACGGTGGCGACGTCGAGCGGCTGGTCTTGACCGGGGCCGAAGATCGCCGGGAAGACATCGGGCTGCAGCTTGCCGAGCATGACATTGGCGTCGGTGACGGCGAGCGGGCCGCCGCGTCGGTAAGCGGCCGGGCCGGGATTGGCTCCGGCGGAGTCCGGGCCGACGCGGAAGCGACCGGCCTCGTAATGCAGGATCGAGCCACCGCCGGCCGCGACGGTATGAATACGCATCATCGGCGCGCGGATGCGCACGCCGGCAACTTCAGTGTCGAAGGCGCGCTCGTATTCGCCGTCATAATGGGCGACGTCGGTCGAGGTGCCGCCCATGTCAAAGCCGACGACCTTGTCGAAGCCGGCGAGCTTCGCCGTCTCGACCATGCCGACGACGCCGCCGGCCGGGCCGGAAAGCAGCGCATCCTTGCCCTGGAACATGTCGGCGGCGGTCAACCCGCCCGATGACATCATGAACATCAGCCGCGGGCCGGCGCCCAATTCTCCCGCTACCCTTTGCACGTAGCGTGACAGGATCGGCGACAGATAGGCGTCGACCACCGTGGTGTCGCCACGACCGACCAGCTTGATGAGCGGCGAGACCTCGTGGCTGACCGATATCTGGCTGAAGCCGATCTTGCGGCAGACTTTCGCGACTGCCTTTTCATGGTCTGGATATTTCCAGGCGTGCATGAAGACAATGGCTACCGCGTCGATGCCGTCGGCCTTGGCCTGCTCGATCGCCGGGCGGCAGGCGGCGATGTCGAGCAGGCGCTCGACGGACCCGTCCGCGCGCACGCGCTCGTCGACCTCTACCACCCGCTCATAGAGCTGTTCGGGCAGGATGATCTCCTTGGCGAAAATATCCGGCCGCGCCTGATAGGCGATGCGCAGCGCGTCGCGAAAACCCCTGGTGATGAGCAGCAGCACGCGGTCGCCCTTGCGCTCCAGCAGCGCGTTGGTAGCGACAGTGGTGCCCATTTTTATGTCGCCGATCCGCTCCGCGGGAATGGCGGCGCCGGTTTTCAGTCCAAGCAGTTCGCGGATGCCCTGGATGGCGGCATCGGCATAGGCCTCAGGGTTCTCCGACAAAAGCTTCCGGGGATGCAGTCGGCCTTGCGGATCGCGGCCGATGATATCGGTGAAGGTCCCGCCCCGGTCGATCCAGAAATCCCATTTGTTGGCTGCGGCGTCCTGCATGCTGCTTATCCGTTATCTGCGACAACCCGTTCTGTTAGTTCGCCGTTTTGGCCCCGGCAACCATGCGCTTGGTGTTACACATGGAAACGCAACGTTACGAAACCCGGGTCCGATTTCTGCATTTCCTCTGCGACGTTCACCGAAACGTGAGCGTTTTCTGAAGGAGAGATACCATGAAGAAGCTTATTCTGGCGTCTGTTTCGGCGCTCGCCCTGCTGGGGGTCGCGGCTTGCAGCGACAGCAGCACCGACAACACCACCACGCAGAGCACCAACCCGCCGGCCAACGAACAGCCAATGAAGCCGGCCACCCCTGACCCTTCGAAGCCTGCTGAACCGGCTCCGGCAACACCTCCTGCTGCGCCCGCGCAGTAGAAGTTCATCCACTGAAATCAGGAAGGCCGGCCCTGTGCCGGCCTTCCTTTTGGCGGGACTGTCCTCAAAGTCGTTCGACCTGCGGCATCGTCCCGGCTTGATAGCGGTGCCCGGTTCGCACTAAGAAGCCGCATGTCGATTTGGGACCGCCTCGGCGACTTCATCGCTCGTGTTTCGTCGTCGGCGTCCTCGGGCGTCGGCGATGTCGTCGAGGCCGTGCGGACCATGTACTCGGGCGACCCGGATCTACGCCGGCGCGTGGCCTTCTCGGTGGCGATGATCGCGCTTTCGGCCAAGATGGCGAAGGCCGACGGCATCGTCACCCAGGACGAGGTGCGCGCCTTCCAGGAAATCTTTGAGGTGCCGCCGAGCGAAACGCGCAATGTGGCGCGCCTCTATGACCTCGCCAAGCGCGATGTTGCCGGATTTGAAATTTACGCCCAGCGCATGTCGCAGCTTTGCGGTTCCGGTCATGCGAATTGCAAGATGCTGGAAGACATACTCGACGGGCTGTTCCACATCGCCAAGGCGGATGGCCTGGTTCACGAGAGGGAAGGGCAATTCCTGCATCGCATCGCCGAGATTTTTCAGATCGATGAGGCGCATTACCAGGCGATCCTGGCGCGCCACGTCAATCTCGGCGCCGCCGATCCCTATGTGGTTCTCGGCGTCGAACGCGGGAAGCCATTCGAGGAGGTCAGGAAGCGTTATCGCAAGCTGATCTCCGACAACCATCCCGACCGGCTGATCGCGCGCGGCCTGCCGCAGGAATTCATCAAGATCGCCACGACAAGGGTCGCCGCGATCAATGCTGCCTATGAGATGATCGAACGGGGCCTCAGGCACGTATGAGCGGTTTCTTGCCCGACCAGCCGGGTGCCGAGGTCAGGCTATCGCCGAATTTCGGTCCGCGACGCGAGACGCTCAGGCCCGACATGATCGTGCTGCACTATACCGGCATGCCGACGGGGCCTGGGGCCGAGGCCTGGCTGTGCGATCCGGCAAGCGAGGTATCCTCGCACTATCTTGTGCATGAGGACGGCCGCATCGTGCAAATGGTGCGCGAAAGCGACCGCGCCTGGCATGCCGGCAAGAGTTCATGGTTCGGGTGCACCGACATCAACTCCTGCTCTGTCGGCATCGAGATCGTCAACCCCGGGCATTCGCTGGGCTACAAAACCTTCCCGAAGCGGCAGGTCAAGGCCGTGATCGATTTATGCGCGGGGATCGCGGGCCGGCATTCCATTCCACCGCAAAGGGTGCTTGCGCATTCCGATGTGGCGCCGGGACGCAAGGTCGACCCGGGCGAGAAGTTTCCCTGGAAGGCGCTCTTTGCCGCCGGCGTCGGTCATCTGGTTCCCGCGACGCCGATCAGGACGGGCGCGGCGCTGAAGGCGGGCGACGCAGGTGCTGACGTGGAAGCCCTGCAATCGATGCTGGCGCTTTACGGCTACAGCGCCGAGATATCGGGTGTCTTCGACCGCCAGACGGAAATCGTGGTGGCGGCGTTTCAGCGGCATTTTCGACGGCGGCTCGTCGACGGCGTGGCGGACGGTTCGACGATCAGCACGCTCCAAAGGCTGCTGGCTGCGGTAAAGGCAGCCTCTTCCAAATAGCCGGCCAAGCTGTCTAAATTACAATTTGTCATACAAAGTGAATTGCCTCGCCTTTATTGGCGCCAATTCGGTCTCCAAACGCATCTCCCGCAAGTTGTCGGGCATCTATCCCTCCAAGATGCTCCGGTGTTGGATTGGCCTCGCCGCGTGAAATTCTTCGCGCGGTTCTAACAGAACAGGAATACATGCAAAGATTGACCGTTGTAGCGGCAGCCGTTGCTGCCGGAGTGATGACTTTTGCCTTCAGCCCAGCGAACAGCGCCCCCCTGAGCCTCCGGGCGGCGGACAACGGGTTTGCTGCGACCCCTTCAAAGCCCAAGGCTGCGCCAAGCGCCAAGACTTCGACGGCCAAGAGAGCTACCCCGGCGAAGGTGCAGAAAGCCGCCGCAGCGCGGTCCGCGAAATCAAGAGTCAAACGCTACGCAAAGCGCAGCAGGCAAACCATCGACCTGACCGCGACAGCTTCCATCCGTCCTGAAAAGCCCGCCTTGTCTTCTTCGGCAACTGGCGACGGCCAATATTCGGCGATCATCGCCCGCTATGCGGCAAGCTACGGCGTGCCGGTGTCGCTGGCCAAGGCCGTCATCACGATCGAGAGCAACTTCCGGCCCAACATGGTCGGCGGCGCCGGCGAGATCGGCCTGATGCAGATCAAGCCGGCGACGGCCCGGATGATGGGCTATACCGGTTCGGTCAAGGGACTGTTCGATCCCGACACCAACATCAAATACGGCATGAAGTACCTCGCCATGGCGCAGGGGCTAGGTGGCGGCACCACCTGCGGTACCATCCTCAAATACAATGCCGGACATGGGGCGACGCGGATGAATCCGATTTCGGCCGCCTATTGCAGCAAGGTGAAGGTGCAGATGGCAGCGCTCGGTTCGCCTGTCTAAGCGGGACAGTTGCCTTTTTTGTTGCGTTTTCAGGCGCGAATCCCTTTATACGCCCTTGCCAGCTGGCCGGGCGGCCGCGCCCGCAAGAGCCGAAAGGCTGCGGGTGAGGAAAGTCCGGGCTCCATGGAGACACGGTGCCGGCTAACGGCCGGCGGGGGAGACCCCAGGGAAAGTGCCACAGAAAGCAAACCGCCGCGGCATTTGCCGCGGCAAGGGTGAAAGGGTGGGGTAAGAGCCCACCGCGCGACTGGCAACAGAAGCGGCACGGCAAACCCCACCGGGAGCAAGACCGAATAGGGGCGGTGCGAAGGGAAACCTTCGAGGGCTGTTTCCGGCCCACCGCCCGGGTAGGTTGCGTGAGGCGCATGGCGACATGCGCCCAAGATGAATGGCCGCCACGTTCCCGCGCCGCAAGGCGTGGGGGCCATACAGAACCCGGCTTACAGGCCAGCTGGCATTTTCCTCCACAGCGCTCCGAGCCGCTCAGCCGCCAAGCCGGTCCAAAGACGCCTCGATCGCCTGCCAGAGCTCTTCCACCGGCTCGCAGCCGACGGCCAGCCGCACGAAGCCGGGCGGCACGGCATCGCCGCGCTTCGATCGCCGCTCGGCCGATGTATGGACGCCACCAAACGAGGTCGCCGATTCAATCAGCGCGCAGTTGTTGATGAAATCCTCGGCCTTCTCTTCCGAAGCCAGTTCGAACGAGATGAGAAAGCCGAAGCGCTCCATCTGGGCACGCGCCAGATTGTGCGAGGGGTCGCCCTCAAGGCCTGGAAAGCGCAAGCCGCTCACGGCGCGATGCCCCTTGAGCCGGCGGGCGATCGTTTCCGCCGAGGAGCACATGCGATCGTACCGCACCTCAAGTGTTTCAAGGCCGCGATGCACGAGCCAGGCCTCGAACGGCCCGGGAATGCCGCCGGCGGTTTCTCGCCAGTCCCTGACCTTGGCGATAATATCCGGATCGCGGCTGGCGACATGGCCGAACAGCACATCCGAGTGACCGTTGATCGCCTTGGTGTCGGCCGAGACCACGATGTCGGCGCCAAGGTCGAGCGGGCGCTGGCCGAAGGGCGTCATCGTCGTGTTGTCGACGATGAGGAGCGCACCTTGTTCGTGGGCGGTCTTGGCGACGGCGGCGATGTCGCAGATATCCAGCCTTGGGTTCGAGGGGGTTTCGACGAAGACCAGCCGGTAGCCGGCGAAGCCGCCGTCGAGCATGCTCGATGTCGGCCTCACGTCATAGGCGATGCCGAGCGGTTTCAGGAAACGCTCCGCCAGGGCTCGCGTCGTGTGGTAGCCGTCCGAGGGCAAGAGGATGCGGTCGCCAGATTTGACCAGCGCAAAGAACGTTGCCGAAATCGCCGCCATGCCCGACGGAAAGGCGATGCACTGCGCATCTTCGAGATGACCAAGCGCATGCTCGACCGCGTGCCATGTCGGATTGCTGAAGCGGCCGTATTGATCGAAGCCCGTCGCGTCCCCCGGCGAATGAAAGATCGAGGCCATGGTCAGTGGCAAAGGGATGGGATCGCCCTTGGCGAAATCGCCGCTGCGCAGATGGGCAAGTGTCGCGGCGCGTGACTTCGCGGTTTCGGACATTGGGCGCATTCCTTCACTGAACTGACGTCCGAACGCTAGGCGTGCCGGCCCTTCGCGGCAAGCCGCGTCCTTTTGGGCCAGAGCCTTCTAAACGCTTCGTTAGGCTTAATGGTCGATAAAGACGAGACGTGCCGCGAGCCTGCGCTTTCAGGTTGTGGCATGCGTGTTTGTGATGCCTCTTCCCGTTGACGCCCATATTACCCCATGATATCCCATTCTCATCAAGCTTTCGTTCCGCGTCAGGGTGAAGCGTACGCCAATCGGGCAGTCGCGGCGGCTGCGCGTTTGCCGGTTTTCGCCTTGGTGAATGAAGCGATTTGTCGCGAGGCGATGCGCGGCGGCGGCGCGGAGAAAAACATGGGCAGGGGTGCGGCGGCGACAGCGGCTGTAAGGCGTAGTGGACCGATTTCTGTCAAACGCAGTGAACAGGATCGATGCGAAGGGGCGGGTATCCGTTCCGGCGCATTTCCGTTCGGTCGTGCAGAAACGTGGCTATGCGGAACTCTATGCGCTACGCTGCCTCGACCTTCCGGCGATGGACGTCGGCGGGCTCGATCTGCTCGACCGGTACGAGCAGCGGATCGCGCTGGAAGATCCCTTCCTGCGGACGGCGGACGATATGTCCTTCTTCTGCCATGGCGACGGGACGTTCCTGAAACTCGACCAGGACGGCCGCATCACGATGACCGATTTCATCCGCGAGCACACGGGCATCTCGAACGAGGTGGCCTTTGTCGGCCGCGGCAATTTCTTCCAGATCTGGGAGCCGGGCCGACTTGCC
>NZ_RZSF01000300.1:0-8289 GCF_004023325.1 Mesorhizobium sp. M1A.F.Ca.ET.072.01.1.1
CCGGCACGCAGAATTCGGCCACGGCCTCGGCCTTTCCCGCAGCGATCATCTTTTCGAAGAGCGACCGGGCCAGCATTTTTACGCGAGGTGTGATCGCGGCAATTCGCTGCGGCGCGAAGACCGGGTTGACCAGGGCGCGATAACGCGAATGCCGGGGCGGATCGATTTCGATCGGCAGTTGGGGTTCGGTCCGCGGCGTGATCACGGGAATGGCCGTCACGCCGGGAACGCTGGACGTGTAGTCGCGCCAATTGATTGCGGCGCTCCGTACATCGTCGTATCGGCTCAGCAACCAAAAGCCCCCGTATTTGTTCGAGCGTGCTACCGGACATTTCCGGCGCAAATGCTCGAAAGCCGAGAATGGATCGGCAACGAACGCCGGATCGTGGATGTCCACCTCGTCCGGGATGTTCGGTTCGTCCGTTGTCACCATTGCGGCCATGGGCGCGACTTCTGGGTTGGCTGGCTTCGATGTTGCCTCCGACGGCCGGGGAGTGAAACGCCGGAGGCAAGAGGGCAGAGCCCTCAGTGTGGTGGTCGACTACTTGACGCCGAGCGCGGCCGTCACCTTGTCGACATTGTCCTTGGTGACGAGCAGCACGCCGGTGTCGAGCGTGTCCGGAACCGGGCGGCCACCGTCGCTGGCGCCGAGGCCGGCGGACTTCAGTCCGTTGTGGTTGTAGTCGTGCAGGATCTTGACCGCGTAGTAGATGAACAGTTCGCGGTTCTGCACCACTATGCCGTCGACCCAGCCTTCCTTGGCGGTCTTGAAGAAGTCCGGCGTCTGCTCCATCGCCGTCACCTTGATGTCGCCCGGATTCTTGCCGGCCTCACGCAACGCGGTCACGATGCCGGCGCCCGACTCCGAATCGAAGCCCGCTAAGCCGGCGATGTCGGGATGGGCAGCGAGGATCGCGGCCGTCACCTGCGCCGCCTTCTGCGCATCGCCGCCGTCGTCCTCGTTGGAGACGATGTTGTATTTGCCGCCGCCATTGGCCTCGATATAGGCCTTGAAGCCGGCGACTGCCTCCCGCATGTTACCGGCGTTGATGATCGACATCATGGCGAGCTTGCCGCCATTGGGCAGCTTCTCCATCATCTTCTTGGCCTGAGCGACACCGACCTGCGTCCAGTTCGTGCCGATGTAGGCGAGACGTCCGGAGTCCGGCAGGTCGCCGTCATCGACGACGGTGGGGACGCCCTGCTCCAGGCACTTCTTGACCGATTCCGTCAGCGACGGATCCCAGCCGCCCACCACGGACACGCCGTTCGGCTTCTGGGCGCAGACCTGATCGACAGCGGCGATGAAGCCTGGCAGGTCGAAATCGGTCGGGCCGGCCACAACCACCTTGACGCCGAGTTCCTCGGCGATCTTCTTCATGCCGACATAGTCGTATTGCACGAAGAGCGGCAGGTTGGCCTTGTTGGAAATCCAGTAATAGGTTTCCTTCGCGTCGGCCGGGCCGAAAGACGATTCCTGCGCGCGCGCCGGTGCCGTCACGGCTGCCGCGAGCGCCGTTATCCCCAAGGCGACCAATGTCGATTTCATCATAAAGCGCATTCCCGTTTCCTCCTGATTGGGTTCTGTTCCCAGTTTTTTGCAGTCCACCGGCCTTGCCGGATTCCCCTCGGTTCCCGCCGGCCTAGCCGCGGCCCGCGGTCTTGAAGCGGTCGAGCGAAACGGCGAACAGCAGGACAAGCCCCACGACCAGTCCCTGCCAGAAAACGCCAACCGCGTTGATGATCATGGCGTTCTCGATCAGCGCGATGAAAAGCACGCCGAGAATGCCGCCCAGAACGGTGCCCTCGCCGCCCTTGAGGCTGGCGCCGCCAAGGACCGTTGCGGTGATGACCTTGAGTTCGATGCCGACGCCGGCATTGACAACAGCGCTGTTGAGCCGCGCCGCCCCGAGCACACCGGCGATGCCTGCCAGCGCACCCATTATGATGAAGCCGATGAGGATCAGCCTGTCGACGCGGATGCCGGACAATTGGGCCGCGCGCGGGTTGCCGCCGACGAAATAGAACTGGCGGAAGAAGCGGGTGCGCGCGACCAGCCAGCCGCCGACCAGCACCAGGATCAGCATCGCCCAGAACGGCGACTGGATGCGCAGGATCGGATCGGCGGCGCGGCCATATTCGGCGAAGCTGTCGGAGATCGGCGTGACGCCCGTTCCGGCCGTCACATAGGTCAGGCTGCGATAGATGGTGAGCGTGCCGAGCGTCGCGATCAGCGCGTTGATGCCGATGCGGGTCACGATCAGGCCGTTGATCAAGCCGGCCACCGCGCCAACCAGGACACCGACGAGAAGAGCTGCCTCCGCCGGCCAGCCCCACCAGCCGGCAACTACACCGGCCCAGACCCCGGAAAGCGCGAGCGTCGATCCGACGGACAGGTCGAATGTGCCGGCGATCATCAGCAGCATCATGCCGCAGACGAGAATGCCGACGGGTGCCAGATTGAGCAGCACGGCGCGCATGTTCGGCCCGGTAGGAAAGTTGTGCGGATAGACGATGGTCATCGCCAGCGCGAGCAGCACGACGAGCACGAACAATGTCAGCTCCCGCGAGTTGGCCAGGCGGCGCACGATGCGCAGCGGCAGGGCCTCGCGCTGCTCGACCGGGGCCTGCGCTTCGTTTTGGGATATCCGTGCCACGCTCATGCTCCAACCGCTTCCTCGCGTACGTTCGCGACCGACGATGTGAACCGGGTCGCCAGCCGCAACACCTGCTCTTCGGTCGCCCCCTCGCCCGGCAGTTCCCCGACCGTGCGGCCCTCGGCCATCACGACGATCCGGTCCGCAAGCGCCAGCACCTCGGGCAGCTCGGACGAGACGACGAGCAGCGCCACGCCCTTCTCCGCCAGTCCGCGCAGCAGGCGATAAATTTCGGAACGAGCGCCGACATCGACGCCGCGCGTCGGCTCGTCGACGATGAGCAGGCGCGGCTCCATGGCCAGCCATTTCGCCAGCAGGACCTTCTGCTGGTTGCCGCCCGAAAGCTCACCGACGATCTTGCGCACGCTGGGGGTGGCGATGCGCAGCTCTTTGACGAAACCGCCTGCGAGCCGTTCGGCCTTGCTGTTGGAGAAGTTGGCGCCGGACGAGACCTTCGAAAGCACGGTGGCGGCGATGTTGTTGACGAGGTCCATCCCGAGGAAGAGGCCCGACGTCTTGCGATCCTCCGGAACCATGCCGATGCCGGCGTGCTTGGCGTCCCACGGGCCCTGAGGGTCGACCGGTGCGCCTCCGATCCGGATGTCGCCGGCCGTGCGGCGCCTGGCGCCAAAAATGGCCTCGCAGAATTCGCTCCGCCCGGAACCGATCAACCCGGCAAGACAAACAACCTCACCGGCGCGCACGGTGATCGAAGCCGAGCGCACAAACGGCGGCGCGGAGACCCCGTCGGCTTCAAAAACGATCGGTCCCGCTTGCCGCGCCGAAGCCGCGCGGGTGAGATGAACCTCGCGCCCGACCATCAGCCGTATCAACTCGTCCGTCGTCGTCTCGGCGACCTTGCGCGTACCGGCGAGCCGCCCGTCCTTGAGCACCGTGACGGAATCGCAGAGCGCGAAGATCTCGGCTAGGCGGTGGGAGACATAGATGACCGAAACGCCGTCCCTGGCCAGCCGGCGCACGATCTCGAAGAGCTTTTCGGTTTCGGTCAGCGTCAGCGCCGCCGTCGGCTCGTCGAGGATCAGCAGCCTCAGTTCGCGCGACAATGCCTTGGCGATCTCGACGATCTGCGCCTGGGCTGGCGACAGGAATGCCACTTTCATTGCCGGATCGATGGCGACGCCGAGCTGGGCGATGAGAGCGTGCGCTCTTTCGCGCATCAGCCGGATATCGACCTGGCCGAACCATTTTGTCGGCTGACGGCCGGCAAAGATGTTTTCCGCGACCGACAGCTGCGGCACCAGCGAGCCTTCCTGATGGACGATGCCGATGCCCAGCTCGCCCGCGGCCTTCTCGTCGAGGTCGCCGAGTACGGCGTCGTCGAGCCGCACCTCGCCGCTGGTGCGGCTGTAGACGCCGGCAACGATTTTTCCCAGCGTGGACTTGCCGGCACCGTTCTCGCCAAGCAGTGCCCGGATTTCACCGGGCTCGACCGATATCGACACGTCGTCGAGTGCCCGAACGCCGGGGAACGTCTTGCAAAGCTGCGAGATGTGGAGGCGCGGCGCCATGTCGACCTCAAGCGCTGACAAGTGCGGCCGGCATGGCTATGCCTTGGCCTGAAGGTAGTGAGCTTGCTTGGCCTGGATCATCCAGACCATGGTTTCATTCACCGGCGTGGCCACGCCGGTGCGCTTGCCGGCGTCGACGATGGCGCCGTTGATGACCTCGATCTCCGTCTGGCGCCGCGCCTCGACGTCCTGGAGCATGGAGGCCTTGCCGCCCACGGCCTTCTCCAGCAACCCCGTTATGGCGGCCCAGCGCTCGTCATAATCGAGCGAAATGCCCTGCGCTTTGGCAACCGCCACGACTTCCTTCAGGATTGCCGCCATCAGCGACTTGGCGCCGTCGAAGGCGACCAGTTCGTGCGACATGAGATGCAGTAGGCCGGCGACCGGCAGCGTGCAGGCGTTCAGCGCCAGCTTCTTCCATACCTCGTCCAGGATGCGCTCGGACCTGGTGGTTTCGATCTGCGCGGCACGGAAGGTCTCGACCACCTTGTCCAGGCGAGGTGTCGCCTTGCCGCTCAGTTCGCCGATATAGGTCATCCCGACGCCGGGATGCTTCACCCTGCCGGGGCCGAGCAACGTGCCGCCGTGGTAAGTCAGGCCGACCAGAACCTTGTCTTCGCCCACAATGCCGGCGATGCGCGGCGCGTTACCCCAGCCGTTCTGTAGGCTGAGCACAGCCGTTTCCCCCGCGATCATCGGGGCCGCCGCGCGGACCGCAGCATCGGTGTGATAGCATTTGACGAAGTTGATGATCAGGTCGACCGGTCCGACCTTCGACGGCTCCGTTGTTGCCGGAACGCGGATAACCGGCCGGGAGCCGTCCTTCTCCTCGATCGTGAGGCCGTTGTCGTTGATCGCTTGCACGGCCGGCTTCGAGACGTCGATCAGCGTCACGTCATTGCCTGCTCGGGCAAGATAGCCGCCGAAAATGCCGCCCATGGCACCGCCGCCGCCCAGAATGGCGATCCGCATGTCTTTCGCTCCCTGTCCCACGACGGGTTGTTTTCGGCAAAGCCGGGGCGCCGTTTCCGGGATCTTGTGGAAACGCGCTTTCGGCGAGCGAAGCCGCTAGCCGATCCGGCCTTGTCTGGTTATGTTGCGGTCATCCTTGCAAGCAGTTGCATGGTTGTCAAGTATGATGGTATGAAAGGTCTATGGTCGATCCTCTCGTTATAGAACGCAAGAAGCTCTTCGAGCACGTGGCCTCGCATCTCGAGGCGCAGATCCTGTCGGGCAAGCTGAAGCCCGGAGACCAGCTGCCGCCGGAGCGCGACCTGCAGACGCGCTTCGGCGTCGGCCGGCCCGCCATCCGCGAGGCGCTGATCTCGCTGCAGAAGGCTGGGCTGGTCGAACTCACCAATGGCGCGCGGGCCAAGGTGCTGATGCCGACCGCCTCGCACATCTTCACTGGCATGGCTCCGGCCGTGCGCCAGATGCTTTCGACCGAGGAGGGACATCGCTACTTCCAGGGCGCGCGCCTGTTCTTCGAAGTTGGGCTGGCGCGCGAGGCCGCCCGGCACGCGACGGCCACGGACCTCGAGGCGCTGGCGACTGCGCTCGAAGCCAACCGGAAAGCGATCGGCGACCGCGAGCGCTTCACCTCAACCGACATCGCCTTCCACTTCGAACTGGCGAAGATGGCGCGCAATCCAGTCTTCATCGCGCTGCACGACCAGATCTCGGAGTGGCTGAAGGAACAGCGCACGGTGACCCTTGCGGCAAAGGGGCAGGAAAAGACGGCGTTCGAGGCGCACAAGGCGATCTATGACGGCATCGCGGCCCGTGATCCCGATCGCGCTGAGCAGGCCATGCGCACGCATCTCGAGCAGCTTGCCGTCACCTTCTGGCAGCAGCGCACGCACGATTGAAAGCTGTGTGGATCGGCGTCTTAGGTGACCACTTCACCCGCAGGCGCCGGCATGCATCGACGTGAACTGACCTCACGCAGAAATTGCAAGCGTTGAGTACAGCAGATGCAACTCTAGAGCTCGATAACTGCGACGAATTCGCATTGCACCAGGGAAGCGCTGTCCGGTGTCAACGGCCTCACGTGCCTGGCCGGACGCGACTCGGGATCTGGAAACATCCGCAGCCATTCTTCATTGACGGCGCCCCTGTCGCTGCTGTCGCGGAGATAAATATCCATCCTGATGATGTCCTCCGCGCTGCCGCCGGCGGCTTCGATGACGGCACGCATGTTGGCGAACACATTGGCCGACTGAGCCGCCATTCCGGCCGGCAATTCCTGCGTCGTCGGACTGACGCCATGAATCGCCCCCGAGAACACCATGTTGCCGATCCGGCAGGCATTGGGAACTGGATGCCTGTGGCTCAGTCCTTTCACCGAAATACTTTTGCGCATGGTTCTGCTGATCCTTCGCGATCTGTAGCGGGAAACTCGTGAACGGCTGGTCTGAATGCCTAGCGCACGAGTGCGGCTGGAAGGACCTATCGTCTCGCGCGCAAAACCGAGGCTTGCGCGGGTGGCGAGGAAGCGCCGGTGTCGGGACGCGGCGCGGGCGGTTCATAGCCGGACGTCAGCTGAATTCCCCGCGTCTCGGGCAGCATCAGGGTCGCGGCGAATGCGATGCTGTAGCCCAACAGCGCGACAAGGCCGATCGCCTCCGCCAGGCTGATATGTTGCGCCAGTATTCCGATGCTGGATACGGCGGCCGCACCGGCCGCCTTACCGAAATTGTAGGCGAAGCTCTGACCGCTGGCGCGGATGGCGGAGGGGAAAAGCTCGGTGAAGAACGGGCCGAGCGCGGCATAGTTTCCGATGGTGAAGAAGCCGAACGGCGCACCCAGGATAATCAGCGACCAGCCGGAGAGCGGCAGGAACATATAGGCGATGGTGATCAGCCATGAACATACCAGAAAAAGCTGAAACGTCCGCCGCCGCCCGAGACGATCGGCCAGGTATGCGCTGGCCAGAAATCCGAAAAACGAGCCGCCGGTCACCACGAACAGGTAATATCCAGATGCGCTCGGCGACAGTTCGCGCACCGTCTTCATGAAGGTCGGCAGCCAGTTGACGATCGCACCGCCGACTCCGATCACGCCGAATGCCAGCAATGAAGAAAGGATCGTCACGCGCAGGGCGTCAGGCTGAAATATCGCACCCAGCCCGGGCCGAACGCCGCTCTTCTCGACGAGCTCGCGCGTTTTGACGAAGATCTCCGGCTCCTCGATCTTGCGGCGCAGATAGAGGACCAGCACGCCGGGGAGCACACCGATCATCAGCAGCACGCGCCATCCGTAATCCTGTGGCAAATGCGCCAGGACCACGCCAGCCAATATGGCGGCGGCGCTCCAGCCGATGCCGAATCCGCTCTGGACGGTGCCTACAGCCTTGCCGCGATGTTCGGCGCGGATGATCTCGCCCATGAGGACCGCACCGGCCGCCCACTCGCCGCCGAAGCCCAGCCCCTGCATGATGCGCAAGACCATCAGTTGCTGGAAGTCCTGGGCGAACCCGGCAAGGAAAGTGAAGGCGCAGAACCAAAGGATCGTGAACTGCATGATGCGGGCACGGCCGAAACGGTCGGCGAGATAGCCGCAGAGCCACCCTCCGATCGCCGCGGAGAGCAGCGTCGCGGTGGCCAGATAGCCGGCCTGCGCCGTCGTCATTCCCCAGGCCGCGATGAGGATCGGCAGCACGAAGCTGAAGAGCTGCGCATCCATCGCATCGACGGCCCAGCCGGCGAAACAGCCCCAGAAGGTGTTCCGCTCGCGCGACGTCAACTCCCTGTACCAAGTGAACATCTTTTCCTCCCGTTTTGTCGATGCGACGCTGGCTAGACAACCAGTGGCGTAAGTCCTCCGTCCATGGTCAGCGAAGCGCCCGTCACGTAGGAGGATCTTGCGCTGGCGAGGAAAAGCGCGGCATCGGCCACCTCTTCAGGATTTGCGTAGCGCCGCAGCGGAATTCGCTGCTCGTTCAGCCGCAGCAGTTCTTCCGGCGTCTTGCCAGTCACCCTGGATTCGACTTCAAGCGACAATTGCAGGCGTTCGGTCATGGTGGCGGCCGGATTGATCACGTTCACCCTTACGCCTGCATGCCCCCACGCCGCTGCCAGCCCCGCCGAGGCGAGCATCAGCGC